>CALWOZ010000043.1 GCA_944383305.1 uncultured Clostridia bacterium
CAGCGTACTAAAAAAATTATTACTTATAATTAAGCTCTGACTTTATTCTTCAATATAAAAATTATAAACGAGGTTTTGCTTTAATTTTTGTTACAGAAGAATATTAGGAATAACTGGTTTTTAGTACAGCGTACTAAAAAAATTATTACTTATAATTAAGCTCTGACTTTATTCTTCAATATAAAAATTATAAACGAGGTTTTTCTTTAATTTTTGTTTTGAAGAATATTAGGAATATTTGATTTTTAATACAGAGTACTAAAAAATTATAACTTTATTATTGTTTAAATTTTCTAAGCCTTAATGCATTTAAAAGTACGGATATAGAACTTAAACTCATTGCCATCGCCCCTATCATAGGATTTAACAATGGTCCACCAAAAATATATAATACCCCACAAGCAACAGGTATTCCTATAATATTATATATAAAAGCCCAAAATAGATTTTGTTTTATGTTCGTTATTGTTTTTTTGCTTAAACTTATAGCATTACTAACTCCATTTAAGTCATTTTTAATAAGGACAATATCTGCAGATTCAATGGCAATATCTGTTCCAGAACCAATAGCTATACCAAGGTCTGATTTAGCTAAGGCTGGTGCATCATTTATACCATCACCTACCATAGCAACTTTTTTCCCTTCATTTTTAAGTTGTTCTACATAGTTAGCTTTATCTACTGGTAATACTTCGGCAAAAACATTTTGTATATTTATTTGTTTAGCTATTGCATTGGCTGTTTTCTTATTATCTCCAGTTATCATAAATATATTCAATCCCATATTGGATAGTTTTTGTATAGCTTCTTTGCTAGTCGGTTTTATAGGGTCTGCTACTGCTACTATTCCTTTAATTTCATTATCTATACCAACATACATTGGTGTTTTTCCTTCATTTGCTAAAGCTGTTGCTTTTTCTTCTATATTTTCTAAAGATATATTAAAATTAGTTAAAAGTTTTTCATTACCAATAAATATATTTTTATTATTTATTTTTGCTTTTATACCAAATCCTACTTTAGCTTCAAAATCTTGTATATCATCGTATAGAGTAATATTTTTTTCTAAGGCGTCTTTAACTATTGCCTCTCCTAATGGATGTTCTGACATTTTTTCAGCAGATGCAACTAACTTTATTAATTCATTTTCATCTATATCTTTACATATAATATCTGTTACTATTGGTTTACCCTCTGTTATTGTTCCTGTTTTATCTAATATTATAGTATCTAATTTATATGCTGTTTCTAAGGCTTCACCACTTTTTATAAGAATACCATTTTCAGCACCTTTTCCTGTGCCTACCATTATAGCAGTAGGTGTAGCAAGTCCTAATGCGCAAGGACAAGCTATTACTAAAACTGATACAAATATTTTTAAGGAAAACTCTAAATCTCTATTGACAAAATACCATAATAAACTAGCAACAATTGCTATAATACATACTACTGGTACAAAATATCCTGATACAATATCTGCTATTTTAGCTATTGGAGCTTTTGTAACTTGTGCGTCTTCTACTATTTTAATAATATTAGCTAAAGTTGTGTCTTTAGATGTTTTTGTTGCCTTAAATTTTATATATCCATTTTTATTTATAGAACCTGCAAAAACTTGACTATCTTTAAATTTATGGACCGGGATACTTTCACCTGTAAGCATAGCCTCATCTATATAAGTTTCTCCTTCTACAACGATACCATCTACGGCTACTTTTTCTCCTGGTTTTACAACAACAATATCATCTATCATAACTTCATCTATTGAAATTTTTTCTTCTTTGTCATTAATTAATACTGTTGCATATTTAGGAGCAAGACCCATTAATTTTTTTATAGCGTCAGATGTTTTACCTTTTGAAATATTTTCTAAATATTTACCTAAAAGTATTAAAACTATAATCATTCCTACTGTTTCATAATATAAAGAATGTGCTAAATGATGATTACCTTTTATTACATTTATTGTATTATATAAACTATATAAAAAAGCAGCTGTTGTGCTTATAGCTATAAGAGAATCCATATTAGGTTTACCTTTAAAAAATAGCTTAAACCCTACTGTATAAAATTTATAACCTATTAGCATTATAGGTATTGTTAAAATAAGTTGAATTATGGCATAATTTAAAGGATTTGTATTCACATTTATAATATTAGGAACTAATATATCAAGTCCTTTTATCATTGGAGCCATAGCTATAAATAATAAAGGAATACCAAATATAGCAGAAAATATAACTTTTTTTAACATAGTTTTTATTTCTTTTTCTTTAAAATCTTCTTTTTCTTCTATGCTTTCTTCTAAAATTTTGTATCCCATATTTTCTATTTCATTTTTTATATTTGATAGTCTTATTTTATTATTATATATAATTTTTGCTTTTTCTGTTGCAAAATTTACCTCTACTTTTTCTATACCATCTTTTTTGACAAGTTGCTTTTCTATCCCCTGAGCACAACTAGTACAAGACATACCCCCTATACCTATAATCACTTCTTTATTTTGATTTTCCTCTATTGCTTTAAATCCTAATTTTTCAATAGTTTTAAATAAATCATTCATATTTAATTGTGCATCATATTCTATATACAATGTTTCATTAGCAAAGTTTACATTAGCATTTGTTATACCTTTTTGTAAAGACATTTCATCTTGCAACCTTTTGGCACAACCAGCACAAGACATACCTTGTATTTTTATATTTTTATTCATAATAATCCTCCCTATTTAATTATTTTTGATATAGTAGACATTAGTTCATCTAACACTTCTTTGTCATCTTTTTTTATTTTTTCTACTAAACAGTTGTTTATATGACTTTCTAAAATAAGTTTGTTAACAGAATCTAAAGCAGATTTTATAGATAGTATTTGATGAATAATATCATTACAATATATATCATTTTCAACCATTCTTTTTACACCTCTAACCTGTCCTTCTATTCTGTTAAGTCTTTTATATAAACTTTCTTTAAGTTGGTCATTTCTTTTTGTTTCTTTTTGCATATAGTATACCCCCCTACCCTATATATTTTACTATACCTTATTTAATTTGTCAACATTATATTTAATTTTAATATTAAACTTTCAAATATAAGATTAATAAACTATTTTTACATTTATCCTTATTATTTTTAAATATATAATTCTATTTTTTCAAAAATATCAACATATACTATACTCTCTCCATTTAAAGCATTTTTTAGTCAAAGTATCAAAAAATACCTATTCCTATTATTTTTCAAAATAAAGTCATATCTTAATAAATAATAAAAAGGCAATCTAATAAAAACTTATTAGATTGCATCTTATTAATTCTAATTTTATAATTTAATTATGAATAACTTTAAAATATTAATATAAATACAAAAAATTTTATTATATACAAAACTTATAATAACATTTTTAATTTTGTACATAAAGCCTAATGGAAATAAAAATTTTTCATTTTAAAAATATTATATTTATTGTATGTTAAATAAAAGTGAAATCTTAAAAATTTAGCCTATTTCTCTTTTATGCTATTTATAATTATTTTTAATTATTTCTATTGCTATTTCTCTTGCTTTTGGACTTGTGGCCTCTTCATTATTTAAGTCTGATAACCTTATAGCAAAATAATAAGTTCCTTGATTACTTTCAACCATACCTACAAACCAACTATTATCTTCATAACCTGCTCCTGTTTTTCCATAAATTTTAAGATTATCTTCATCATATACTAACATTATATTCTTTAAAATTTCTTTACTTCTATCTAAATATTTATTATCTTGTCCAAAGATTTTATATAAAACTTGAGTTTGCTCTTTAGGACTTATTTTTAATGATGATTCTAACCAAAATCCATTAAGTTGTGGCAATGGGTTTATATCTCCACCATTCCATTTAGATATATCTTTATTACCATAATTAAGATAATTTAATTCTTCTTGCATATCTTCTGGTGAAATTTCATCTATAAATTTTTTATAATACCAAACTGCTGATAATTTAAAAGCTTCTTCTAAAGTTAAGTCTTTATTTATTTCTTCTCTTAAATAATTTGTTCCGTCGTATCCTAGCTTTGTATTTTCATCTTGTAATAACCCTTTTTCAAGTCCTATAAGTGTTGAAACAACTTTAAATGATGAACAAGGTGAAGCTTGTACATTATATAACTCTGTATTATATACATCAAAATTATTATTAGATGGATTATAAAATACAGCTGTACCATTTATATTTTCAAAAAATTTACTAAAATCTTTTTCTATTATAACTTCCTCAGAATGTTCTGTACTAGCTTCTATATTAACTTCTTTACT
This sequence comes from uncultured Clostridia bacterium, assembly GCA_944383305.1. Lineage (GTDB taxonomy): Bacteria > Bacillota > Clostridia > Lachnospirales > CAG-274 > Tyzzerella. The sequence continues at coordinate 4,311 of CALWOZ010000043.1, forward strand.
ATTAGTTACACTATTTACAGTATTAATATTATTTTCATCTTCATCATTAGAACAAGCTGTTAAAGAAAATGTTAATATTCCTAAACTTAAAATTATAAAAAATTTTTTCACTTTTTATTCCTCCTGAAAAATAACATAATTAAAAAGTTTTTAAAATATTTCACATTATATTAATGTTATATATTGATTTTTATCTAATTAAGTACATTAAAATTTTTGCATAATAAAAATTCGAGTTATTAATATAAATTATTAAATTTATAAATTTTTCTACTTTATTATTTTAGGTTATTCTTTATTTTTTTAGCTTGCTCTAACATTTCATTAGCAGATGCTAATGTGAAATCTGTTATAGTAGCTCCGCCAGTCATTCTTGCGATTTCATTTACTATGTCTTCATCTTTTAATTTTTCAATACTAGTCATTGTGTTTTTATCATCAGAAAGTTTATTTATTAAAAAATGCTGGTCACCCATAGCAGCTATTTGAGGTAAATGTGTAATACAAATAATTTGATTATTTCTAGATAAAAGTGACATTTTTTCAGCTACCATTTGAGCTGTTCTTCCACTAATTCCAGAATCTATCTCATCAAATATAAACGTATCTATTGTATCTACAAAAGATAATACTGCTTTTAAAGATAACATTACCCTACTCATTTCACCACCAGATGCTATTTTAGAAAGTGGTTTTACGTCCTCTCCTAAGTTAGTACGTATTAAAAATTCTACTTTGTCAAATCCATTTTGATTAAAAGTATCTTTTTGTTTTATGTCTATTTTAAATTTAGAGTTTTGCATATTTAAGTCAAATAAATGTTTTTCTATATTTTCTTCTAAATATTTAGCGTGTTTTTTTCTAATATTACTTATATTTATACAAGATAATTTTATTTGTTTTTCTATATTTTCTTTTTTATCATATAGTTTTAAAATTTTTTCTTCACTATTTATTAAATTATCTAATTTTGTACGAATATCTTCTTTAAAATGTAATATTTCCTTAATATTAGAGCCATATTTTCTCTTTAGTTTTTGTATTAAATCAAGTCTACTTTCTATTTCATTAAGTCTATTTTCATCATATTCTAAATTATCATCATATTTTTTAATATCTCTTATTACTTCTTCTAATTTTGCATATATATCCTGTAGCTCGTCATATATATTTTTTTTATTATTATCTATACTCATTATAGTCTGTATATTGTTTAATGCAAGACCTATTTTATCAAATGCAGATAAATCCTCTGAACTGTATAAAAGAGATATACTTTCTGAATAAAGTTTTTTTAATCTTTCTGCTTCAGCTAAAATTGTTCTTTCTTCTAAAAGACTTTCCTCTTCATTTTCAGTTAATTTAGCGCTTTCTATCTCATTTATTTGATAGTTAAAAAAGTCTATCAAATCTTCTCTATCTTTGCCCATAGATAAATCTGATATTTGTTTTAATACTATTTTATACTCTTTAATAAGATTAGCAAGATTATTTTTAGGTTCTAATAAATCATTTTCACAAAATCTATCTAATAATAAAATATGTTTAGACGGATTTAATAAAGATTGGTGTTCGTGTTGTCCGTGTATATCTATAAGTTTTTCACATATTTCTTTTATCATACCAAGCGTAGCTGGTCTGCCGTTTACTTTACAAGTATTTCGTCCATTTTTATTAAATGTTCTTGATATAAGTACACAGCTATCTTCATCTATATCTACACCAAGTTCTCTTATTTCATTTTTAATAGTTTCAGATTTTAATGTTAATAAGGCCTCTACCATAGCATAGTCTTCACCTTTTTTAATAAAATCCTTTGTAGATCTAGCACCTAAAACAAAAGCTAAAGAACCAATAACTATAGATTTACCAGCCCCTGTTTCACCTGATAATATATTTAATCCTTTATCAAATTCTATTAAAGCTTCATTTATTAAAGCTACGTTTTTTATGTACAACTGTTGTAACAAATTGACACTTCCTTTTATATTAAGAGTTTATTTTAGACTTTAATCTTTCCATAAGTTTTATAGCTTTTTCTTCATTTTTTACTACACAAAAAATATTATCATCTCCTGCTATACTCCCTATTATTTCATCATTTCCCATAGAATCTAAAGCAGCTGCCACTCCCATAGCCATTCCATTTAATGTTTTTATAACAAGTATATTTTGAGCATAATCTATGTTTATAACACCTTCTTTAAAAACCCTTATAAATTTTTCAGCTGTTTTGTTATCGTCTTGTAAAAAGACTTCATACTTTTGAATACCATCACTAGTAGCCACTTTTGTAAGCTTTAGTTCCCTTATATCTCTGGATATAGTAGCTTGTGTAACGTCAAATCCTGCATCTTTAAGTCGACTTGCCAGTTCTTCTTGTGTTTCAATGTCAAATTCTCTTACAAGTTCTATTATTTTAGAATGTCGTTTTATTTTCATAAAATCACTTCCTTATCTCAAACATTTTTCTTCTTAGTATATCATAAAAGCTAAGCTGTGTTGTCTTTATAATATTAGTATAAAAAGAAGATTTTTTTATATAAACACTATCACCATAATTAATAGGTATAGATTCTTGTCCATCTAAAGATAAATAAGCTGTACTTTCTTTATTAGTTATATATGCTTTTATTTCATCATTAGCTGATATTACATAAGGTCTAGAAAATAATGCGTGAGGGCACACATAAGTAATAGCGATAAGCTCCGTGTCTGGTTTTAAAATAGGTCCACCTGCTGAAAGATTATAGGCTGTCGAACCAGTTGGAGTAGAAATAATAAGACCATCTGCACTAAAAGCATCTACAAATCTATTATTTATGTCTATGCCTATTTTTACCATTCTTGAAACATTACCATTATTAATATTAACTTCATTAAGAGATATATATTCTTTATCATTAATATATGCACTAAGCATCATACGCTTTTCTACATTATATTCCTTATTTAAAACTTTTTCAATAGCTAAAAATCCTTCGTGTTTTTCTACATCTGTCAAATATCCTAAATTTCCCATATTTATACCTAAAATATTTTTATTATATTTAGCTATTTTTTTAGCCCATCTAAGAATAGTTCCATCTCCACCAAGTATGACAATAAAATCTGATTGACTAAATAAATCATCTTCGTTTAAAAATATAACTTTTTCATTAGTTATTAAATTTTCAAAATTTTTAAGTATTAAAGGTATGGTATTTTTTTCAATACAAAATTTTATTAAATTATTAGTATATTTAAAGTTTTTATCTTTGTCTTCATTTACTATAAAACCTATTTTCATAATTTTTCCTCTTTATTTTAGTTTTTCAAAAGCTTCAAAAACTACTTGTTTAAAAGATAAAATTGTATCACATTTATATTTATTCAAATACATAAGATACTCTATATTACCTTTGCCACCTTTTATAGGAGAATATGTAAGCCCTTTTATAAAAAGATTTTGTTCTTTACAAAACTCTGTTATGTCTTGTAATATTTTTATATGAATATTTTTGTTTTTAACAATACCATTTTTATCTATATTTTCTCTTCCAACTTCAAACTGTGGCTTTATAAGCATAACTAATGTACCATTTTCATTTAAAAGTGTATTTATTTTATCAATAATTTTCTTTAATGATATGAAAGATACATCTACTGATATAAAATCGGCTTTTTGCTCTGGTTGATAATCTCTTATATCCATATTTTCGATAGAAACTACTTTGCTATTATTTAATATTTTATCATTTAATTGGTTTGTACCAACATCTATTGAGTATATTTTTTTGGCACTATTTTGTAACATACAATCTGAGAAACCACCTGTTGATGCACCTATGTCAATACAAATTTTATCTACAAGAGAAATATTAAAACATTTTAAAGCTTTTTCTAACTTAAATCCTCCACGACTGACATATTTAGGTTTAGCTTTTTCATCTAATGTTATAATATCATTATCTGTTACTTTATAAGATGGCTTTTTTATATTTTTATTATTAACAAAAGCATAGCCTTTTAAAATTATATCTTTTGTATATTCTCTAGAATACCCATATTTTTCTTTAATAGCTATATCAAGTCTATTTTCCATTTTTTATATTTCCAATCTTATTTATAATAGTATTGTATATTCCTTCAGAGTCTAAACCATATTTTTGATGTAACTCTTTTATACTTGCTTGTTCTATATATTCATCTGGAAAAGATATGTTGTATATTTTTTTATCAAAAATTTCATTTTTAATAAGTAATGAAATAAGATTTGAACCAAAACCACCTTTAAATACATTATCCTCAACAGTAAATATATAGTCATAATTATTTTTAATGTTAGAAATAAGTTCTTTGTCTATTGGAGAAATAAATCTTGCATTTATTAATGATATATTATACCCTTCACTTATTAATCTGTCATAAGCTGGTTTAACATTTTCTATTATAGTACCAACTGATATAATAACTATTTTGCCGTTTTGTTTTATAACTTCACATTTTCCATAACAAATTTCTGGTTCATCATCAGAATATATATCTGTGGCTACCCCTTTAGGATATCTAATAGCTATTGGTGCTTTATGTTTATTTATTGCATAATCTAGCATTTTTACAAATTCTGTTTTATTTTTAGGCGCCATTATAGTTAAATTAGGAATATGAGAAAGATAAGATATATCAAATATTCCTTGATGTGTCTCTCCATCATCACCTACAACACCTGCTCTATCTATGGCAAATACAACGTGTAAATTTTGTATACATACATCGTGTATTATTTGGTCATATCCCCTTTGTAAAAATGTAGAATAAACAGCAAATACTGGTGTAAAACTACTCATAGCAAGTCCACTTGCAAATATAACAGCGTGTTCTTCAGCTATACCTACATCAAATAATCTATCTGGATATGCTTTAGCAAAAAATGAAAGTCCTGTTCCAGAGGGCATAGCTGCAGTAATAGCTAATAATTTTTTATTTTTATTAGCTTCTCTAACCATATATTTTCCAAAAACATCTGAATATGTTTCTAATTTAGTTTTGTTAATAGGTTTACCTGTATCCATATCAAAAGGTGCTACCCCGTGATAATTATATGGTTCATTTTCTGCATAAGAATATCCACGCCCTTTTTTAGTTATAATGTGTAATAAAACTGGTTTATTTATGTTTTTAACATTGTTTATAGCTTTAATAAGCCCTTGTATGTCGTGTCCATCTATTGGGCCAATATATTTTATACCAAGTTGTTCAAACATTACATTAGGTAATATTGCATATTTTATGCCTTCTTTTGTTTTTTCTAAAATTTTATTTATCTTATCTCCAACTATATTAAACCTTTCTAAAAAATGTCTAACATCTAATTTAGCCTCTATATATTCTGGTGCAGAACGTAATGAACTTAAATGTTTACTCATTGAACCTACATTTTCAGATATAGACATTTGATTATCATTTAATATAATAAGTAATTTTTTGTTATTAGCTCCTGCGTTGTTCATAGCTTCATAAACAAGTCCACCTGTCATAGCTCCGTCACCTATAACAGATACTACATTATAGTTTTTTCCTAATAAATCTCTAGCAGTAGCAAATCCAAGTCCTGCTGATATAGACGTAGAACTATGTCCTGTATTAAAATGGTCGTATATACTTTCTTGTGTTTTAGGAAATCCACTAAGTCCGTCTTTTTTTCTAAGACTATTAAAAAATTCTTTTCTACCTGTCAAAATTTTATGAGTATAGGCTTGATGACCTACGTCCCATATTATTTTATCTTTTGAAAAATCAAAACAATAATTAAGAGCAATAGTAAGTTCTACCACACCTAAATTAGATGCTAAATGTCCACCTGTTTTAGATAAAGATTTTATTAAAAAATCTCTTATTTCTTTTGCTAAATAATCTAATTCATCTATATTAAGTTTTTTTAAATCAGACGGACTATAAATATTATCTAAATATTTCATATTAGTCCTCCTTTTCAATATATTTTAAAACATTATGACAGCAACAACTATACCTAATATAGCTCCTGCAAATACCTCTATTGGACTATGTCCTAACAATTCTTTTAATTTAGAGTCTATTTTTATTCCGTGTTTTTCAAAATTTGCTATAAATATATTTAAAACCTCTGCTTGTTTGCCAGCTGCTCTTCTTACACCAGATGCGTCATACATAACAACCATACTAAGAACAAATGTAACAGCAAATAATGCTGAGTTAAATCCTTCTTGAAATCCAGTAGCACAAGCAAGAGATGTAACAAAAGAGCTATGTGAGCTAGGCATTCCACCTGAGCTTACTATAAGTGCTGGATTTATGGTTTTATTTTTTATACAGTCTATAATTATCTTTATAACTTGAGCAATAAACCAGGATAAAACAGACGCTTGTATTATTTTATTATTAATAATTTGATTAAGAACTGTCATAATATCACCTTTATTCTAGTTATATTTTAAAAATAAATAGATTTATTTTCTTCTATCTATTAAATTTTTTATATAATAATATATATTTTTTTCTCTAAATCCTAATTTTTCTAGTCCGTCTAAAACTTCTTGTGATAATCTTTGATAATCTTTTTTAGCTTTTTCTAGTCCATAAATACTAACATATGTAGATTTATCATTTTTTAAATCACTTTTAATAGGTTTTCCAATTTCAGCTTGGTCACCTTCTATATCTAATATATCATCTTGTATTTGAAATGCAATACCTAATTTATATGCTATATCTTCGACTATTTTTAATTGTTCTTCATTAGCATCTCCAATAATAGCTCCACATTTCATACTAGCTAAAATAAGTTTACCTGTTTTGTTTTCATATATATTAAAAAGTTCTTGACTACTAATATTTTTATTTCCTTCGGCTTTAATATCTAAAGCCTGCCCTGCTATCATCCCTTTAGTTCCAGATGCTAGTGCTATACATTGTATTACATCTATATATTTTTTATCAAAACTATTTTTAAGCTTATCTAGCATAATTTCAAATGAAATATTTAAAAGTCCATCACCTGCTAATATAGCAGTTGCTTCATCAAATTTTTTATGACAAGTAGGTATTCCTCTTCTAAGGTCATCATTATCCATACTAGGTAAATCATCGTGTATTAAAGAATACGTATGGATACATTCTAAAGCAACTGCAAAAGGGGTAGCCTCTTCATAACTATCACAAAATGCTTGTGACATTAATAATAAAACCATAGGTCTAAATCTTTTGCCACCAGCTTGTATAGAATATTTCATTGGTTCATACATTTCTTCTCCAGAATACTTTTTTAAATATTTTAATATTTCATCATTTATAAAGTTAAATATATTTTCTTTTGTGTCTAATGTATTCATCAGTTTTCCTCCATATTATAAAATGGATTAAGTTTAAACAGCCCATTAGCGTCTTTTTGAAGTATAGATACTTGTTGTTCCATATCTTTTAAAAAATTGGCACAAAACATAGCTTCTTCTACGCCTTCTTTATAAAGCTTTAAAGAATTTTCAAGAGTTGTATCATTTTTTTCCATTTGATTAGCTATTTCTTCTAATCTTTTTAAAGAGCTTTCAAAATCTTTCTTTTTTGCCATAAAAACCTCATTCTATTATTTTGGCTTTTGTCTCACCATCATAAAAATCTAATTTTATTTCATCATTTTTTTTAAGTTGTTTACAAGATTTAATATTATTTCCATTTTTATCCGATACTAAAGCATATCCATTTTTTAAAATATTCATTGGTGATAAAGCCTCTATTTTGTTAATATTTGCCTCTAATATAAGTTTATTTTCTCTTATTTTTGTGTGTATATTTTTATTTATTAAATCTATGTTATTTTCGGTAAAAATTTGATAGTCTAGTATTTTGTCTAAAAAATTAACAAAACAATGTCTATTTATATTCATTTTAAAATTAAGTTTGTTTTCTTTTATTCTTTTGTTAATATTTTTATCTATACTATTAATAATATTAAATATTTTTTCTTTTAATATATTAGCCTCTGGCAAACATACCTCTATTGCAGCCGAAGGTGTAGGTGCTCTAAAGTCTGCCACAAAATCTGCTATTGTAAAATCTATTTCGTGTCCAATCCCTGTAACAATAGGTATAGAAGAATAGAATATAGCCCTTGCTAAATCTTCATCATTAAAAGCCCATAAATCTTCCTTACTCCCACCACCACGAGCCAAAATAATAATATCCAAATTTTTATACTCATTAGCAAGATTTATAGCATTTATTATACTCTTAGGAGCTTCTTTACCTTGGACTAAAGTTGGGATTATTATAATTTTTATGTTAGGATTTCTCCTTTTTGCTACGTTTAATATGTCCTTTATAGCAGCACCTGTTTCAGAGGTAATTACCCCTATTGTTTTAGGTAAGGAAGGTATGTCCATCTTATATACATCATCAAATAATCCTTCGTTTTTAAGTTTTTCTTTTAGTTTTTCAAAGTCTAAAAAAATATTACCTATGCCACTTTGTTCAATACTTTTTGCATAAAATTGATATTGTCCAGTTTTAGGATATGATGATATATACCCTAGACAAATTACTTTTGTTCCATTTTCAATATTTTGTTTAAAATTTAGTGCATCTTGTTTATACATAACAGTATTTATAGAACATTCTTCATCTTTTATAGTAAAATATATATGCCCTGAGGTATGTCTTTTTAAATTTGATATTTCCCCTTCAATATAAATATTATTTAATAAAACATCATCTTCTAAAAGTAATTTTATATAATTATTCACTTGAGAAACTGTATAAATATTATTTTTCATACTAATACTCTAAATTTTTGCAAGAATTGCATTTATAAATCTGTATGATTTTTCAGAGCTGTATTCTTTAGCTAATTCTATTGCTTCATTTATAACAACTTTTTGTGGAATATCATCATATAATATTTCATAAATTGCCAATCTTAATATAGCTAAATCCACCTTATCTATACGAGATATATGCCAATTTTCTGAATAAGTTTCAATTTTTTTATCTATTTCTTCAAGATGATTTAATATGTCAAAAACTTGTCTTTCAATAATGTTTTTATTTATTTTTAGAGGAGAGAAGTCTTCATCTTTTCTTTTTTCTATTTCTTCTTCTATCTCTAATATTTCATAATATTTATTTAAAATTTCTTGTATTTCATCTTTTTGAAAAAATTCCAGTTGAAATACTATATTAAAAACGTGAGTTCTAGTGCTACTCCTTGTTTCTAATTTTTTATTTTTTTTAGGCATATGTAAATCTTCCACTATATATCACCTCTATTTCAAAAATATTATATTAATTAGTTTTCACTTTTATTTAAATTTTTTTCTATCTCTATTGATACAACATTTATATTTATTTTTTCAATTTCTAATCCAGTCATACTTTCTATTACGCTTTTTACTTTATTTTGTACATTTTGAGCAACCTCAACTATTTTATAGTTTTGCTTTATAGATAAATTTATATTTATAGTAAGTTTATTGTTATCATTACTTATATTTATTCCTTTAAATGAAGGTTTTTTACCTAATTTTCCTATTATTTCACCTGCCAAAGTAGAATTAATAGAATGTACACCTTCTATTTCCATAGTAGCGGTTTGAACAATAGCCACTAACACATCATCTGCTATTTGAATAATACCATTATTATTTGTATGAGCCATATATACCTCCAAAATTTGCATTTATAAATAATAAACTATTTTTTTATTATATCAAATTTTTACTCTCTTGAAAAGATAAATATAATATATTTTAACCTAAATATACCATATATAATACATTATTTATAATAATTATTATCTAATATATAGTTTATATACTATTTAATTTTTTATTTTATTGTTTAATAGTTTTAAAATATTTATAAAAATTTTTAGCAAAAAAATACCCTTGATTTTTCAAAGGTATTTTTTATTTTTTCTATTTATATGTAAATTTAATATTATATTTAGTTTTTTAACTTATTACTTAAATTAAAAATATTAATAATTATCATACATATAGTACAAATAAAAACATTAATTAAAATTATATAAAAATATTTATCTATACTTATATATAATAATGATTTATCTATTTGAATATAATTTGCTATATTGTCCATAAATAATATAAAAATATTTTTATAAAATTCAAAATCCGACCACTTATTAGGTATAAAATCAACTGGAATTTTAATACTTATATTTAATATAAAAAAGAATATGATAATAATTATAAGTACTATAAATTTATAAATAATACTTTTTAATGTATACTTTTCTTTAAATTTTAATACTTTATATATTGTACATATAAATAATAAAAATAATAAAATTTTAGGTATTGTTGTTATTATTAATAAAATAGAAACTTTTAAACTAATATTATTTAAGTATATATTATTAAAATTATTAGTTCTAATAAATTTTTCTATATTCATTGATATAGATTGAGTTTTATTAAAAAATACTTTTATATTATTAAATTTATCATTAGAATTATTTTTTATTATTAATACTGGTTCTTTATCTTTAAATATACCACAAATAATATATTCTTTTTTATCTATTTCTATTTTATTTCCTAAAACATTTTCACTTTTAAAAAGACTATATGCTAAACTATTGCTTAAAAAAACTCCATTTTTTTCAAAATATGTTTTATATAAAATATCATTATAAAAAAATACTTTTTGAGGGTTACCAAAAATTTTTAATAGCTTTGCATCTTCATTTCTATTATAATTTGTTTCTTTTATATTTACAAATCCACTATTACTAATTCCTATTATTTCAATTATGTCATTATTTTCTTCTAAAATATTTTTTAAAACCTGTTCATTAGGTAAGTTTTCTAAAAAAGATATATCTATCATATTTTCAAATTGTTTAACTTTTTCAAAGTTAAACTTAGCCATAAAAAAGCATATAATAGCTATAATAATAACTAAATAATAAGTTAATTTTTTCATTTTTCACCAATACGAACAGTATCATTTTCATTTATTGACTTGTTGCTATCTATTATAATTTTATCGTTAGGTTCAAAGGCTCCTTCAATGGCAACTGTTCTATCTCCTTCTTCAATTTTATCTATTTCAACCTTAGTAGCTAAATTTTCAATACCTAATATAGTTTTTTTCTCTCTAGCTACAAAAACATATTCATTAGTGCTATCCATTCTTATGGCATCTTTAGGTACAACATTTGAATAGTTTTTACTTTCTTTGATTATTTGCATTTTACCTTCAATATTAGGCTCACCTTTTTCTAGCAAAAATGAAATAGTTTTTCCAGTTTTGTCATCATCGGAATAATTTAGTATTTTATATATTGGTACATCTTTTAAAACTTCTTTTTCAGAGTTAAGTTCTATTTGTGCCACATCATCTTTTTCTATATTTTTTGCTTCATCTTCTGATAAAAACACTTCAAAAACATACTTTGTATTAATAGGTACTAAAGATACAACATTCTCTTTTTGTAATATTTCACCTTCTTTGGCATTTATACTAGAGATTATTCCATCTATTGATGCAATTATAGAATAGTCATTTTGTATTAATTCTTTTAACTTTAAAATATATTCTTCTTTTTCTATAATATCTAGTTTTAAAATTTCTTTATCTATATTTTGTTTTTTTTCTTCATTATTAGCTTTAATTTTATTTTCTTCTTCTAAAATTTTACTATCCTCTATATTATTTTTTGCATCTTCAATTTTTATATTATAATTTTCTGTTTCTATATTTTTATTATAATTAGCATCTTCTAATAATTTTTGTTTTGATTTTAATTCATCTTGGGCTATTTTCACATTATTTTCAGCTGACTTTACTTTTTCTTCTTCTGTTAAAAGTTCTTTTTTACTTATTTCTTCATCATAAGAATTTTTTATTTCTTCTAAATTTTCCTCTGCTTTTTTAATTTCTTCATTAGCCTCTTTTATAGCTCTTTCATAGTCACTTTTTACAAATTCATATTCCATTTCTGCTCTTTTTACGCTGTCATAATTTTGTGGTATATATGCTCCTGTTGTTTCATCATACAAAGAATTATTTGCCTCATCTAGTGTTTGTCTTGCTTTTTGCAATGCTTTATCTCTTTCATAGTTTTTATCATCTAAATTTTTTTTTGCTTTTTCTAATAATTCTTCTGCCTCTTTTATTTTATCTTGCTTTAATTTTTGATTATTTTGTAATAAATCTTCTTTTGCTTTTTCATAGTCTTCTTTTGCTTCAAAAAGTTCTTGTTCTTTTTGTTTTAGATTATTTTCTGCGTCTATTATATCTTCTTTAGCATTAGTTATTTTATCCTCTTCCTTTTTTAATATTATATTTTTATCTCTTTCTAATATTTCTAAATTTTTTTCTGCTGTTTCTAATGAATTATCTTTTTCATTAATGCTTGTGTCTAGTTCAAGTTTATTTAATTGTAATTTTAATTTTTTAAGTTCACTTTCTGACTTTTTTAATGTATCTTCTACACTTTGACTATCAAACTTTATTAATGGATTGCCTAACTTAACTTCTTCTCCAATTCCATAGTATATTTTATCTACTAAAAACTGGTCTTTAAAATTTACATTTATTTCATCATTTGCTTTAATATATCCATTTGCTGTTATTTTTTTTGTTAAAGTACCACCTTTTATGTTTTCTACATAAACAACAGGAGTAATAATAGAGTTAAATATTCTTGATATAATAGTAAGAACAATCATAATAACAATAAACTTTATTAATAATCCTTTTGCCATTTTTTGTATTTTTTCTTCTTTAGATATATATTTATTTTCTTCCATAAATATTTCCTTTCTTAAATTCTATTCTTTCATACCAGATGCCTTTATACCATCTTCTAAATAGGTTTGACCATAAAAAAATACTAATAATGATGGTAAAAGCATTATAAAAGCCGAAACAGTAGATATACCTATATTTTCAGTAGAAATTCTTGATATATATAAAGATAAAGGAAATAATGAACTATCTTTTAAAAATGCTAATGGTTGTTCTATTAAGTTCCAATATTCTAAAAATCCTAAAATTAATATAGAAATTATACCAGAGCGCCCCATAGGTATGGCTATATAAATAAATATTTGAAAATTATTAGCTCCATCTATCTCTCCTGCATCTATTATTTCTTTAGGTATTTCTTTAAAAAATTGATATAATATAAAAACAGGAAATGTAGAAAAAATAGCTGGTAAAATTATACTAAGTCTAGTATTTAATATATGTAACTTATCTAATATTAAATAATTAGAAACCATCGTTACTTGAAAAGGCATAACCATTAATAACATATAAATAAAAAATATTATTTTTTTAAATCTATGATTAAAATTAGCTAATCCCCACGCCATAGGTACAGCTATTATCAATTGTCCTAAAATAATGGGGATAACCAACTTTACAGAATTCCAAAACATAACAAAAAATTCTGGACTATCAAATAAAATTTCTACAAAAGGTTTTAAGCTTATATATTTAGGTATTAATGTCCATTTTGCATATCCTTGTGTATCTAATAAAACTGAACCAAAATTTTGCTTTATTTCATCTATGGGCATTAATGTACTTGACAAAATCATAATTAAAGGTATCCATACAAATAAAGATAAAATTATAATAAATAACCCTCCAATTCTATTCTTCATCTTATTCACCTAACCTTTTTTGTAACATTAATATTAAAACAAAAATCACAACACTTAATATAGTAGCACCTGCTGATAATTTATCTATATCTAAAGACATAAACCAGTTATTAAAAATATGTTGTAACATATACATACTACTATGTGGATATTCTCCAGCTATAAGATAAGCCTCTCTAAACACCTTAAAGGAATTTAATAAAGATAAAACTGACACTGTAAAAACAGTAGGTATTAAATTAGGTAATGTTATAAAAATAAAAAGTTGTCTTTTATTAGCTCCATCAACGCTACTTGCTTCATACAAACTTTTTGATATATTACTAAGTCCTGCTAGCCATAGCACTATATTATATCCTAAATTTCTCCAAATATATGTAAAAACTAAAATCCAAAATGCAAAATTACTATTTAGCCAGTTAATACTACTTATATCATAGTTATTTAAAATACCATTTATAGCTCCTTTATTGTTAAAAGTTATATTCCATAGTAGACTAACAGATGCAACTGGTATAGCCATAGGTACTAAAAATGTAGTCTTAAAAAAATTTTGTTTAAATGTTATATTATTTAATAAAATAGCTACTATTAGCGACATTGATACTAAAAGTGGTATACAAATAAATATAAATTTAATAGTATTAAAACTAGCTAATTTAAAAGCTTCATTTAATAAAATATTTATATAGTTTTTTAATCCAACAAACTCTCCATTTGTGACATTAAAAAAAGATTTTATAATTACATCTAAAAATGGTATAAAAATAAATATTAACACTCCTAAAATACTAGGCAACATAAACAAAAAATATACATTTGTCTTTTTATTCTGCAAGATATGTTTTGGCTTTTTGACAAATAGCTTTTGTTGTTTCATCAATATCTTTCTCACCTTTAAAATAACCTTTCGATTCTTCTATTATAAAATTCATTAAAGTACTATCTTCTTTTGTAGGTTTATATACTTTTTCTATTGTTTCAAAAAATTTAACTTTTTCTTCATCACTTATTACATTATTAATTATATCAATTTGTTTATCTGGATCTATACCTACCATAACAACCATAGCCGATGTCTGTTCTTTATCTTCTGCTACTTTAAGTTTATCAAATACAGCTTTATTAACAGAAAATCCACCTTCAGAAAGAATATTTATTTGTTGTGTTTCTTGGCTTAATGCCGTTTTTATAATTTCTTTAGCAATGTCTGAATGTTTTGATTTAGAATTTATGCCTACTATACTTAAAGGGGTAAAGTATCCATTATTAAGAGAATAAGTAGCATTGCCATTCATAGCTATACTAGCATAACTATGCTCTAACTCTGTATTACTTTTCATATCTTGAATATGCACTTGTATATCTTTATAAGCTAAATATTCTAAAGCAGCTACATTTTCTTCAAGTTCACTTTCTAGTTCTACTCCTGTATCTTCATTGCTAGATAATATTTTTATATTTTCTAAATATTTTTTTAATTCTTCTTCGTTTATATTACCTGTTTCGTCTATTATTTGAGTATTAGTTTTAAAAGTTTTTTCTATAAGCTTTTCTGGCTTTGTAGGATAAAATACTTTTTTATCTTGGTTTTGTTCTTGCCATTTAGCTAAACTATCAAGATTAGTATAATTATCTAATATTTGCTTATCACCCCATATAGTAGACGGTGAAAATCTGGTAGGTATTGCATATATTTTGCCATCTTCAACAAGTGGATTTACTATATTTTCTAATAATTCACCCTTGTCTACCAAAGGCATTATTATGTCACTTATATCCATTAATGCTCCTTTTTCTATATAATTTTCTACATCAAGCCCATCTAAAATAATTATATCTGCGCCTTTACCTGCTAAAATTTCTGTATTTAAGTTTTTAATAGCATCTTCTTTTGTTATACCATTATGCTCATCATATCCAACCTCTACATTTATATTTATATCTGGATTATTCTTTTTATAATTAAATATGGCTTGTTTTATAAATGGATTATCTTGTAACATATATACATTTAACTCTGCTTTAAAATTTTTATTAATATTTTCATCATAAGTATACTTAACTAGTCTACTTCCATATGATGAATCATCAAATAATATAAAATATTCATTTTCATTTGTAGCTATAATATTGTTTACAAAATTAGTATCTAAACCTAAATATGTATTATTACTATCTATAATTTTTTCAAATTCATTAGTATCTTTTAATAACTTTTCAACACCATTTTTGCCACAAATAAAAATATTACCACTTTGGTCTGTTGTTATAACGTCTGAAAAGTCTAAATTAGGCTTAGCTATATTTAATTTTTCTTCTCCTGTTTCTAAATCATAAATAATAAGTGCATTTTCTGTTAGGTTTGTAGTTATAATGTCATTACCTGCTACAAAATAATTATCTAAATTTATCTCATACTCTTTTATAAGGTTTCCAGTTTTATCATATCTATTTAAAATATTTTTATCCATATTATTACTTAATATAAATATTTCACCTTTATCGGATATGAATAAACCATAATAATTTCCTTCTGTTAATTCAATAGTTTTGGTGTTTGCTTCTATTATTTCAAGTGTCATTTTTTCACCTTCAAAATTTGTAGTTAATACTGCACAAGTATTTTCATCAATATAAGCTATATCCATTATTAATTTTTCTTGATTTTCTAATTCTAATAATGTTTTTGGTATATCTGTCAAGTCATCTTGCAAAAATGTATTATCTTCTTTTAATATAAAATTTTTATATTCTCCTGTTTCAATTTGTCCCATAATATTTAAGTTATTATCTTTATAATATATTTTTGATATAAATACTAATTCTTCTGGTATAGTTATATCACTTTCTAAATATCCACCTTTTTTATTTGCTTCTATTTTTGTGTTATTTTGATTAGTTGAACACCCTGACATTAAAATAGAATTTGATGCTATCATAGCTGATATTAATATAATTTTTAAATTTTTTTTCATTTTTTATCCCCTTTTCATATTTTTTATTATTATAAAATATGAAAGGTTAGATAAAAGTTAGATTTTAAATATTTAATATAAATTTATTTATAATTAAAAATATTCTATCTAATACTATCATTAGCTAAAATATGACAATTTATAAAAAATAATACATAAATAAAACACCATATAAAATGGTGCTTTATTTATGTATTAAACACAATAGTAACCTTCGTTCCTAAATCTTTTTCACTTTCTATTAATATGTTTCCATTTATTTTTTCTAATATGTTTTTGACTAAAGAAAGACCTAGCCCATTTCCCTTTATCTCCTTAGACCTAGATGAATCTTCTCTAAAAAATGGATTAAATATAATATCTAAATTATCTTTTGATATTCCTATGCCTGTATCTTTAATTATAATTTTAAATTTTTCTTTGTCTTTTTCAAAGTCTATAATTATTTGTCCATAAACTTTATTATACTTTATAGCATTAGATATTATATTTTCAAAAATACAGTTAATAAGAGCCTTATTACTATTTATATTTAAACTTTCTAAATTGTTTGTTATTTTTATATTTTTGTTTTTTAAATCTTCTTCATAATTTAATATAATTTTATCTATTGTATTTTTAATGTCAATCTTTTCAAATAATCCAACTTCACTAGAGGTTAATAACAATAAATTATTTACTATATCTATAAGTCTTTCAATATTTTCTTCCATAACTTCTACATTTTCTTTATATTCTTCTATAGTAGGTTGTTCACTTAGCTTTAAAACTTGTATAGAAGATTTCATAATAGACAAGGGTGTTTTAAGTTCGTGAGATGCACTAGCTGAAAAGTTTTTTTCCATTTCAAATGAATGTTTAATTCTTGCCAACATATCATTAAATGACTTTCCTAAAATATATATTTCATCTTTATTTTTAGGCAATATTATTTCTTCATCTAAATTATTATGGTTTATATTTTCTATAACATTCACCATTTTTGTAAGAGGATTTAATGATTTTGATAAAACAAAATATGTTATAATACTGCCTGATATAACCATAATGACCATAAAAATAATCTGCATATTTTTAAAATTTAATTGAGATACTTCAATAACCTCATCTATTGGTATTGATTCTCCACTAACATAATTTTCTGTTTGTTCAATATCCTCTTCAATATACATATTATCTGTATTAGATATTATAATATGTCCTGTTTCAGAGGATATTCCATTTTCTTCACTAGCTATATCTGATTCTTCTGGTATAGTAGCATATATTTGTGTATCATCATCTTCATATAATGAACTCACATCTGCAGCCTGAACTGCAATTTTAATACTATCTCTGTTATTATAAATACTTGTATATGTTAAAATAAAACATATACCTATTAAAATAATTAATACAATACAAGTAATCCTAAATTTAAGCGTATAACCTTTATTTAACTTCACAAATAATATACCCCTTTCCTCTTACATTCTTTATAATACCCTCTTGATTTAACTTCTTTTTTAATGAATGTATATGAAATTTAAAAGTATTTGAAAATAAGTCAAAATCACTTTCCCACACGTGCTCTATAATTTCTTCTGAAAGTACAAATCTGTCTTTATTTAAAGCTAAATATTCTAAAATACCATATTCTTTATTAGTAAGATTTATTTCTACATCATTTATATATACTTGTTTTTTTATTGTATTAATTTTTAAGTTACCTATATGTATAATATTTTCAGACTTTATAAATTGCCATCTTAATAAATTCCTTATTCTAGCCTCAAGTTCTAAAAAGTCAAATGGTTTTTCTAAATAATCATTAGCCCCTAAGTCTAAACCTAAAACTTTATCTTGAACCATATTTTTAGCAGACAATATTATAATTTTTATTTGATTATCAAATTCTCTAATTATTTTTAAAACCTCAAATCCATCTATCTTTGGTATATTTATATCTAGTATAATTAAATCATAGTCATTTACATTAAAAAGGTCTAAAGCCTCTTGTCCATTAAATGCACTATCTACTGCATAAGAAAGTTTTTTAAGACCTTTTGATATTATACTTGATAGTGTTTTTTCATCTTCAACTAATAATATTTTCATAAAAACTCCTATGTATTGTATAAACTTTATTAATTAATATTATCATAGTTTTTAAATTTTTTCTATACATTATAAATCAAAACCACCCGTTAAACGGGTGGTTTGCTCAAGCCCTATAAGGGCTTTTTTCTTGTTGTAAGCCTCTAAAG
>CALWOZ010000044.1 GCA_944383305.1 uncultured Clostridia bacterium
TTGTTAGTATTGTTAAAATTTACACTTTCATCTTCACAAGGTAATAATGTTGCTCTTGTTCTCTCTCTTGCTGTTTTATAACATTCATTTTTACCTTTCCACGTAAATTCATACTTTTCAAAATCTCTCTCATCATATATCCCTAATATACTCAATAATTGGTCAATCTTTACTTTCCCCTCAACTACACATTGTGGGAATATACTTCTTAACTTTTCTATTTCTTCTATTGTTATATCCTTTGAATATCCGTCCATTTTATCACTCCTAAAACCTTATAATAATTATTTATAATAAGTCTTTACAAATTACTATTTTTATTGTATAATTAAATTAACAAAAGGCAATGGAATATTGCCAACAATGTTTTATACTATTTTAATATTTTTAGTAATAGCACGAAACTTGCAGGTAGGGTGCTATTACTTTTTTGTGTTTTTTATTAGTACAATCATCAAACCTATAAAATTAATCATATTGTTTGATAATGTGAGTAATATTATTATTACCTCATATGTACTCATTAACACCACCTCCAATCTTTTAAGATTGAAAGTTCACCTCCTCTGTTTTATATTTATAATTTATAAGTATAAAACATTGTTGGCTTGTAAGTAACAACACTTACTATTCTCATTGCCCTTTTTACATTTTAAACCATTTTTTTATTGTTTGCAACATTTTTTACAAACTTTTTTAATACATTTCTACTATAAATAGTCTTTTAAAGGTATTTTGAAATACACTCCTTAACTTTTCTATTTCTTCTATTGTTATATCCTTTGAATATTCGTCCATTTTATCCCTCCTTAATTTATTATATTTTATCAATTAAATAAGTTTATAACGTTTTGGATAGCTTGTTTTAGAAATTCTTGTTCTTTAAATTTACTCTGCATTTATAATTTTACTTTAAAACAAGTAGAAATTCTACTGGTTCATTAATATTAAAAATATTTTATAAAAGATTATTTAATTATATCATAAAATATTTTTATTGAAAATACATTTGTATTCTATTTAACAGAAAATTAACATATAATCTATTGCTAAAGGAGGTAGATTAATATGAAAAAAAATAATTCTCCAAATACTTTTGTAAATTCTATAAAAAAAGGATTAACAGATGGATTAGATTTGCCAAATGAGATAATTTTAAATGTTCCACTTATAACAATTGTAGGTCGTTCTAAAATAGTTATAGAAAACTTTAAAAATATAGTACAATATTCAAATGAAATAGTAAAAATAAACACTTCTTGTGGGATTTTTAAAATAGTAGGAAAAGATATTTTTTTAAAAGAGCTTAATAAAAATAAAATTTATATAAAAGGTACTATAACACAATTTGAATTTATATAGGTTGGTGAAATAATGTTTAAATTTATATGGAATTACTTTAAAGGATATGTTATTATAAAAATTACAGGGTTTTCTATTGAAAGATTTTTAAATTTATGCTTAAATAAAAATATATATATTTCCAAATTAGAAGAAGTAAATGACGGTGTTATATGTAGAGTTTTTATAAAAGATTTTAGACAATTAAAAATAATATCTAAAAAAACTGGGTGTAAATATAAAATAGTATCAAAATACGGTATGCCATTTTTTATTTTTAAAAATAGAAAAAGAAAAATGTTTTTAATAGGTGCCATATTATTTGTATTTTTATTATATTATTTTTCATCTTTTGTATGGACTATACAAGTTGTAGGTAATAAATATATAGATAATAATCAAATACTAAATTTTTGTGAAGAAAAAGGACTTTATTTAGGAGCATATAAAAGAAATATTGATACTAAATTATTACAGACAGAACTTAAAAATAATTTTGATACTATATCGTGGACTAATGTACAAATTAAAGGTACTTTGGTTACTATAAGTTTATCTGAAAATATACCAAATAAAAATACAGTTGAAATTAATGAACCTTGTGATATAATATCTTCAGAAACAGGTGTTATAACGGATATTGTAACAAGAACAGGACGACCGCTTGTAAAAGCTAAAGATGTTGTAAAAAAAGGAGATGTATTAGTATCTGGTCAACTTTTTTTACAAGAAGGTGAAGAAATAAAAGGTACATATAATACATATGCAGATGCAGACATAAAAGCTAAAATAGAAAAAGAAATAAAAGTTACTGTACCATTTGAATATTATACAAAAGAATATACTGGTAATAAAAAAACTGAGTATAATCTATTAGCATTTAATAAAGATTTTAAATTTAATATGTTTAATAAAAATATCGAATATGAAAATTATGATACAATAATATCTAGAACTCAATTAAGACTATCAGAAAATTTTTTCTTGCCTTTTATAATAAAAAAAATAGAATATAAAGAGTATATACCTGTGAAAAAAACATATTCTATAAATGAGGCAAAAATATATGCAGATAAACTTATAATAGAAAAAATTATAGAGGAAATAGATTTTTCTTCAGATATATTAGATAAGCAAACTGTTTATGAAGAAACACAAAATGAAATAATTGCTACTGCTAAATTAACTATAATACAAGATATTGGAGTAAAATCCCCTATAACTAGTAGCTATGAAGAGGATGAAGGGAGTAATATACAAGATGGAACAAATAAAACTACAAATAGCTAATGAACAAATATTAAATATTTTTGGACAATATGATGTAAATATAAAAAAGATAGAACGTAGCTTTGCTGTTAATATTGTAAATAGAGGTGAAGATATTGTTATATCTGGGAGTAAATATGCCTTAGGTAAGGCTGAGAAAGTCTTAAAATCTCTAATAGCAATAGCTAGTCGTGGAGAAGAAATAACAGAACAAACTATAAACTATCTTATAGCTCAAGTAGAAGATGAAAATTTTGACCAAATAGAAAAAATAAGTGATGATTTTATTTGTGTAAATATTGCAGGACGTCCTGTAAAGCCTAAAACTATTGGTCAAAAAAACTATATAGATACAATTAGAAAAAATACTATTGTTTTTGGTATTGGACCTGCTGGTACTGGAAAAACATATTTAGCTATGGCTATGGCTATTACTGCCTTTAAAAATAACGAAGTTAATCGTATTATTTTGACTAGACCAGCCATAGAGGCAGGAGAACATCTTGGATTTTTACCAGGAGATTTACAACAAAAAGTAGACCCATATTTAAGACCACTATATGATGCTTTGTATGATATAATGGGTGCAGAGAACTTTCAAAAAAATATGGAAAAAGGCGCTATTGAGGTTGCTCCTCTTGCATATATGCGTGGTAGAACATTAGATAATTCATTTATTATATTAGATGAAGCACAAAATACAACACCAGAACAGATGAAAATGTTTTTAACTCGTATAGGATTTGGCTCTAAAGCTATTATAACAGGAGATTTGACACAAATAGATTTGCCAATAGGTAAAAATTCAGGACTTATAGACGCTGTTAAGATTTTAAATAATATTGAAGATATTGGTATATGTAAATTTAGTAATAAAGATGTTGTTCGCCACCCTCTTGTTCAAAAAATAATAGGTGCTTATGAAAAACTTGAAAAAGAGAAAGAAAAAATAAAAGCTAAACAAGCTAAAAAGAAAAAATAAAAATAATGATTATAAAGTAATTTATTGAATATTAAAATAGTTTAATTATAAAATATTCAATAAATTACTTTAAAGGAGTTTTTATGAAAATTTTATTTGATAATAATACAAATTATAATATAGATGAAAATACTTTTAATCTTATAAACAAGTGTATAGAAGAAACTTTAAAAACCGAAAATTTCACAAATAATGTAGAAATAAGTTTATCCATTGTTGACAATGAAGAAATTAAAAAACTTAATAGTATACACAGAAATATAGATAAAGAAACAGATGTTCTTTCTTTTCCAATGTTAGATGAATTTAATAATATAGAAAATAATATGTTGCATCCAATTCTTTTAGGAGATATAATAATAAGTATTGATAAAGCTATGACACAAGCTAAAGACTATGGACATTCTTTAGAACGTGAATTGTGTTTTTTAACAGTACATAGTATGCTACATCTTTTAGGATATGACCATATGGATAAAGATGAAGAAAAAATAATGTTTGATAAACAAGATATTATTTTAAATAACTTAAATATAAGGAGATAATATGTTTTTAGAAACAGAACGACTTTTATTAAGACCTATGTGTAAAGATGATTTTTATGATTTAAAATCTCTTTTACAAGATTCTAAGGTTATGTATGCATACGAGCACCCTTTTTCTGAACAAGAATGTATAGAATGGTTTAACAATCAGTTAAATAGATATAAACAAGAAGGATATGGACTTTTAGGTGTATTTTTAAAAGAAGATAATACATTTATAGGACAAGCAGGAATAACTAAACAAAATGTAAATGATAATATAGTAGATGAAATAGGATATTTATTAAAAAAGGAATATTGGAAAAAAGGCTATGCCACAGAATGTGCAATACATTTAAAACAATATGGATTTAATATACTTAATCTTAAAAATATATATTCTATTATTAGAGATAATAATATATCATCACAAAATGTAGCCAAAAGAAATAATATGAAACATATAAAAACAATAGTAAAGCATTATTATAATATGGATATGCCCCATTATGTATATTGTATATCAAAAGATGAGTTTTTAAAAGAAAGGAATTAAATTATGAATAATCATTTTAACTCTGGTTTTGTATCTTTAATAGGTAGACCAAATGTTGGCAAATCTACTCTTATGAATAGTCTTATAGGAGAAAAAATAGCAATTATATCTAGCAAACCTCAAACAACTAGAAATAAAATACAAGCTATTTTAACAGAAGATGACTTTCAAGCTGTATTTATAGATACACCAGGAATACACAAGCCAAAATCAAAATTAGGTAACTATATGGTAAAATCAGCAGAAACTACTTTAAATGAAGTTGATATTGTATTATATCTTATAGAACCGTTTGAAAAAATTAAAGAATCCGATTTATCTATTATAAAAAGGCTAGAAAAAGTATCTACACCAGTATTTTTAATAATAAATAAAATAGACACTGTATCATATGAAGATATTTTAGCTGTTATAGATAAATATAAATCTATGTACAATTTTGCAGAGATTATACCAGTTTCTGCTTTAAAAGGTAAAAACAAAGAAGAATTATTAAAATGTATTAAAAAATATCTTCCAAAAGGCCCACAGTTTTTCCCATCAGATATGATAACAGACCAACCAGAAAGACAAATAGTGGCTGAAATTATTAGAGAAAAATCTTTAAAACTTTTACAAGATGAGATACCTCACGGAATAGCAGTTGAGGTTAGTTCTATGAAGCCTAGAAAAGATAAAGAAATTATAGATATACAAGCTACTATTTATTGTGAAAGAGATTCTCATAAAGGAATTATAATAGGTAAACAAGGGTCTATGTTAAAAAAAATAGGGTCTAATGCTCGTTATGAAATAGAAAGACTTTTAGGTTCACCTATAAATTTACAAATATGGATAAAAGTTAAAAAAGATTGGAGAGATAGCGACTTTTTATTAAAAAACTTTGGATATGACCAAAAACAAATATAAATTTGTCAATAGTATTTTAACTCCTTTTATGGTAAATTTTCAATAGTATATAAAAATAATTTTTACTAAAAATATTTATATAATATTTTTTTATAATTAAGTTGTGCCTTTATTTTGAAAAATATTAATAATAACTTATTAAAAATTATTTTATATAATGGGGGTTAAAGTTATGGAAGATTTATTTTGGAGTATTTTTGAAAAAAGTGGAGATATAAATGCTTTTTTAGCATATAAAGAATATAAAAACAATACTAAAGCTAATGATAAAAATAAAGAAAATAAATATTAAGGAAGGATAAAATGAGTACATTTAAGGCTAGAGGAATAATAATAAAAGAAACTTTAGTAGGTGATAACGATAAGGCGCTTATTATTTTATTAAAAGATTATGGAAAATTTACTGTTTGGGCAAGAAATTGCAGAAATGGCAAAAGTAAACTTTTAGCAGGTTCTTGGTTGTTTTCTTATGCAGATTTTATTATATATGATAGCGGTAAAACATTATCTTTAAATCAAGTAGATATGATAGAAAACTTTTATAACTTAACAGAAGATTTAGATTCCTTGGCCTATGGTACATATTTTTTAGAGTTTGTAGATAAAAATATTCAAGAAGCTACCCCTATAAATGACATAATGTTACTTTTATTAAAATCATTACTTATTCTTTCAAAATCTACTGTTATATCACCTAAATTAATCTCAAAAATATTTGAAATTAAATTTTTACAGTTAAATGGATATATGCCAATTATTAATAATTGTATACATTGTAATAAATCTATTAAAGACGAAAAAAATATATATTGGGGAACAAATGGCGTTGTATGCAAAGATTGTAAAGATAAGGAACAACATTTATTAAAAATATCGCCTAATATAATATCTGTGTTAAATCATATATTATCATCAAAAGTAGACAAATTATATAATTTTAACGTATCTGAAAACATACTAAATGAGCTATCATTAATTAGTAAAAAGCTTTTAAAAATACATTTATATACAGAATTAAAAAGCACCTCTTTTATAGAACAATTAGAAAATATATAATAAAAAGACTATAAATAAAATATTATAGTCTTTTTATTATATATTAATTAAAAATTTTGTTTAACAAATTGTTCTATTCTGTTTATACCTTCTACTATATTTTGCATATTAGTAGTATAAGAAAGTCTAATGTATTTTTTATATCCAAACATATTACAAGGAACAACACAAACTCTGTATTTATCTAAAAGTATTTTAGCCACATCTTCACTATCTTCTATAATTATATCATCTACTTTATGACCAAAAAGCTTAGATACGTCTATAAATTGGTAAAAAGCACCTTTAGGTCTTAAAGAACTAAGCATAGGTATATCAGATATTTGTTGTGAGATATAATCTCTTCTTTTTTTAAATTCATACAATATATCTTCTAATATAGGATTACTTGAGGTTAAGGCTTCTAAAGCAGCTCTCTGTGCTATTACATTAACACTTGATGTAGTATGGTTTTGAATATTGGACATAACTTTAGCTATTTTTTTATTAGATGCTGTATAGCCTATTCTCCAACCAGACATAGCATAACATTTTGAAAAACCGTTTATAATAATTGTTCTATCATATATTTCTTTGCCAAGAGATGCAATACTAGTATGTTTAATTTTATTACTATAAATAAGTTTTTCATAAAGTTCGTCAGATATGACAAATAAGTCGTTTTCTACTGCAAAGTTTGCAATTTGTGATAATTCTTCTTCTGTATATACCATACCAGTAGGATTGTTAGGAGTATTTATAATAATAGCCTTTGTTTTAGGTGTTAAAGCACTTTCTAACATTTGTGTAGTAACTTTAAAACAGTCTTCTTTTTGTGTATAAATAAATACAGGCTTTCCACCACAGTTTTTTACAATCTCTGGATAACTAGTCCAATAAGGAGCCGGTATTATAACCTCATCACCTTCATCTAATATAGCAAAAAAAGCATTGTTTAAAGCTTGTTTAGCACCGTGACAAACAATAATTTGATTATAGCTATATTTAAGATTATTTTCTTTAAGGAGTTTTTTAGCAATTGCCTCTCTAAGTTCCTTTAATCCATCAGAATCACTATATAAAGATAAGTTTTCTATTGCATCTATACCAGCCTTTTTTATGTAATCTGGTGTTTCAAAATCAGGCTCACCAGAGCTAAAATTAATAACATCTACCCCATCTTTTATCATTTCGATAGCTTTAGATGTTAATGCTAGTGTAATTGCAGGATTAATGGATTTAGATTTTTGAGATAGTTTCATAATATCACATCCTATCATAAAAGTATATATTATTATTTTATAACATATATATGTCTATGTCAATTAGTAGTTATTTTTTAAAAACTTTAGCCATTTTTTAATATTTTTTTCATATCCATTATCAGATGGATTATAATATACATTGTCTTTTATTTCATCTGGCAAATATTGTTGTTTAACATAATTTTTTTCATAATTATGAACATATTTATAGCCTATACCATTTCCAAGTTCACTTGCTCCAGAATAATGGGCATCTTTTAAATAAGGTGGTATTTGTTTAATTTTTATGTTTTGGACATCTTCCATAGCCTTATCAATTGCTAAATAAGAAGAATTACTTTTTGGAGCAGTAGCAACATAACATACAGCTTGAGATAAAATAATTCTACATTCTGGCATACCAATCATTTCTACAGCTTGAAAGGCAGATACAGCTACTTGTAATGCTCGAGGGTCTGCATTGCCTACATCTTCAGATGCACATATAATAATTCGTCTAGCTATAAATTTTGGATCTTCGCCAGCATATAACATTTTAGCTAAATAATATACAGCTGCATTAGGGTCGCTTCCTCGCATACTTTTTATAAAAGCAGATATAGTATCATAGTGATTATCACCACTTTTGTCATAATTTATAGCACGTTTTTGTATACATTGTTCTGCTATTTTTAAATTAATATAAATTATTCCATCATCACTTTTTTTAGTTGTCAAACTAGCCAGTTCTATTGCATTTAAAGCAACTCTGGCATCACCATTACATATGTTAGCTATAAAATCTAAAGCGTTTTCATCTATTTTTATATTAAAGTAGCCTAGTCCATTTTCTTTATTATTAATGGCTCTTGTTATAATTTGTTTTATATCATTAGTAGATAGAGGTTCTAACTTAAATATAATACTTCTAGATATTAATGCCCTATTTACCTCAAAATAAGGGTTTTCTGTTGTTGCTCCAATAAGAATTATTGTACCATCTTCTACGTGAGGTAAAAGCGTATCTTGTTGACTTTTATTAAATCTATGTATTTCATCAATAAAAAGAATTGTTTTTTTACCATTTAATAATGTAATTTTAGCTTTTTCTACTATTTCTTTTATATCTTTGGTGCCTGAGGTTACACCATTTATTTGTATAAAAATACTTTTTGTTGTATTAGCTATAATTTTGGCAAGAGTTGTTTTTCCAGTGCCAGAAGGACCATATAGTATTAAAGATGAAAGTTTATCAGCTTTTATGGCTCTATAAAGTAATGTATCTTTACCTACTATATGTTCTTGTCCTATAAATTCATCTAAAGTGTTAGGTCTTAATCTATTGGCTAAAGGTGCTTCTTTTTTTAATATTTTTTCACTTTGATATTGGAATAAGTCCATATTATCACCACCTTGTTAAAAACATTGCATCTCCAAAACTAAAAAATCTATATTCATTTAAAACAGCTTCATTATAAGCATTAATAATATTATCTCTAGTAGAAAATGCACTAACAAGCATTATTAAGCTAGACTCTGGTAAGTGAAAATTAGTTATAAGACTATCTACTATTTTAAATTTATATGATGGATATATAAAAATATCTGTATATCCACTATCAGCTTTTACTATTCCATTTTCATCAGCAATAGATTCTAAAGTTCTTGTACTAGTTGTTCCAACTGTTATTATTCTTCCACCATTTTTTTTAGCATCATTTATAATTTTAGCATTTTCTTCGTCTAAACTATAATACTCTGAATGCATTTTATGTTCTAAAATATTATCTACTTTGACCGGTCTAAAAGTGCCTAAGCCTACGTGTAAAGTTAATTTTGCTATTTTTATTCCTCTATTTTTAATTTCCTCTAAAAGTTCATTTGTAAAGTGTAATCCAGCTGTTGGAGCTGCTGCCGAGCCATCATTTTTAGCATAAACTGTTTGATATCTATCTTTATCTTCAAGTCTTTCTTTTATATAAGGAGGTAAAGGCATTTGACCAAGTTTATCTAATACTTCCTCAAATATTCCGTCATATTTAAAATTTATAATTCTATTACCATCTTCTAATATATCTTCAATAGTACCTTCTAATATACCATCTCCAAATACGATAGTATCTCCTATTTTAGCTTTTCTACCAGGATTTACGAGAGTTTCCCATTTATTATTATCTTTTCGTTCTAATAATAATATTTCTATATTTGCTCCTGTATGCTTTCTTTTACCAAAAAGTCTAGCTGGAATAACTTTTGTGTCGTTTAATACAAGACAGTCCCCTTCTTTTAAATAATTTAATATAGACTTAAAAGTTGGCTCGTGTTTTATCTCTCCAGTATCTTTGTTTATAACCATTAACTTAGAACTTGTCCTATCTTTTAAAGGTGTTTGAGCTATAAGTCTATCTGGTAAATCAAAATAAAAATCTTTTAATTTCATATTTTTCTCCTTATCTAACTTCTATACCTGTATAATAATATTTTAAAATTTCATCATATGTATAACCTTTTTTTGCTAAACTATTTGCACCATATTGGCTCATACCAACACCGTGCCCCCACCCTTTGCCTATAAATGTTATAGAGTTTGAATCATCTCTAGTAACTTTAGATGTATAATTTAAGTTACTAGTTGTTGTAGATGTTAAGTTTAAAAAATTTAATATACTTTGATTTTTATCTATTGCAAAAGTATTTTTAATTTTTGTTGTATTAGTATTTTTATCTGCTACAAAAACACTATTTATATTAATTGTGTTATTGCCATTTGATGATATAACATAAATACTATCTGCATTTGTTTGAGTATTAGTATTATTTGTTGTATATGTATTACCTTTTGCCATTTTAAAGTTTCTACTGTCTAAGCTACCATCAGAAAATTTTGAAAAAAATGTTCTAATTTCCTCTTTTTCCAAAACTTTTTCACCGCTACTTCCTATTAAAGTTAAAGAAATTGCTCTTCCTGTAACAGAAGAACTTTCTAATATAACCTGGTTTACAGTACCTATTGATGCTACATTAGATAATTCATCAAATGTAAATGTTCTAGTCCATTGTTTAGCACCTTCTTCATATTCATCTTTTACAGCTTTTAAATAAGGTATACTATAATTCCAAACATTTTCAGCATCATCTGTATAACCGCCACTAGATGAAGAATATACAGCATTTATTTTTTCATTATTATAATAAGCAAAAATTCCCTTTGTTTCATTTATAGCCTCATTTGTAGATTGTTTTTCATTAGATACACCGTTATATACTTGACAATGTACGGTATCACAAACGTCATATCCTTCGCTACTATGTATACCTAAATTAGAGTAGGCATAGTTTCTAGAGGCTACAGCTTGAGCTTTTAAAGCCTCTTTATGCCAAGATGATGGCATTTCAGATGGGACTACACCATAAAGATACTCTTCTATATCTAAAATATTTATAACAATTAATAAATTATTTTTACAAATAATACTTAAAGTGTTTCTATATTCCTTTCCAGAAATAGATATGTTTTCATTAGATTTAATAGCCACACTTTCTTTAAAAGCTATTAATAGTTGAGTATCTTCATATATACCAATACTATTATCTATTTTATATATTTCACCATTAATATTTTCATTAGTAATAAATGTATTAGCATCTAACATATTTGTAAAATTACCAATCATTACATACCAGCTATCATCTTTAAATAAATAAGCATCTTTATAATTTTTAGAAAAGTTTAATGCATCTTCATAGCTATAAAATCTATTATTATATTTTATAGAATATAAATTTAATGTTTTTATATTAAAGCTTTTGTTAGTGCTTAATGTAGCTTCACTATAAAAAGAAGAATCGTTGTTTTTACCAATTGTTAGTTCTTTATTATCTAATGATATGTTATTAACATTTTTATATTTTGATAATCCTACGCTTATGTATTGTTGATCAGCATAAATATTAAAATTAAAATAATTTACAAAAAATAATATAGTTAAAATAAAACAAGTTGTCTTTTTCAAAAAATTCACCCCATAAAATTTAGTCTAAATATATTATATATAAGTTTTTTATAAATTACTAGTACTTTTAAATAAATTAATTAACTTTTAATGTAATAATATATCATAATTTATAATAGAGTTTTAAATTAAGAAATAAAATTATAGTTTAATTATAAATAATAATTTTTAAAATTAGGTTAATAGGAATATAAAACATAATATCAATATTATTAAAATTCAATTAAAATCAATTTTTTTGATACTTTGTATCAAAAAACAGCTATTACTATTATTCTTCTTCGATAAAATTTAAAACAAAAACCCGTTTATAAATTTTATCTCGAACAATAAAGTCATAGCTTAATTGTATAAATAAAATCTATCAAACATATATTTGATAGATTTTATTTTAATTTATAAATATTAAAAATCAAAAGTATCTGGGTGAGAGCCTACTCTTTCGTTTTTATCTAAACTATCAATTTTTAATATATCATCATTTGTAAGTTCAAAATCAAATATGCTTATGTTTTCTAACTGACGATTTTTGTTAGATGATTTTGGTATAGTAACTATGCCCTTGTCTATATTCCATCTTAATATAATTTGAGCAGAAGTTTTATTATATTTTTTAGCTATTTCTACAATCGTTGGGTCTTCTAAAAGACCATTTTTAATAGCTCCTAATGGGCTCCAAGACTCAAACTGTATATTATGATTTTTACAAAAATCTGTAAGTTCTTTTTGAACTACATAAGGGTGAAATTCTACTTGATTTACGGCTGGAACAAGGTCAGATACTTTAAAAATTTCTTCTAAATGATGTATTAAAAAGTTACTAACACCTACAGATTTTGCTAAACCATCTTTATATATTTTTTCCATTTCTAACCAAGAAGCTATGTATTTTTCTTTAACTGGCCAATGAACGAGATATAAATCCACATAGTCTAGTCCTAATTTTTTTAGGCTTGTTTCAATGGCATTTCTTTGGTTATCTTTTCTCATATCTTCGTTCCAAAGTTTTGTTGTGATAAATAAATTTTTTCTGTCTATTTTACTATCTTTTATAGCTTGTCCAACAGCTTGTTCATTTTCATATATCATAGCAGTATCTATATGAGTATATCCAACTTCTAAGGCAGACTTTACAGCATTATATGCTTCTTCTTCGCTACATCTAAAAACACCTAAACCTACCATTGGCATTGATATACCATTGTTTAATATTACATTTTTCATATATTAACCTCCTTATTGTACAATAATATAAAATATATATTATTGTATCTTTTATAATAATATTATTTAATAATAATTTATATTTGTCAACAGCTAATTTATAAATTAAATATAAAAAGTTGATTAATTTTGGTTATAATATGATAAGTAGACATAATTAAAAAATTTATGTTATAATAATAAAATATTATAAATATTTTTAGATTTAAACATTATAAAATAAGGAGGGAATTATGTTTAGAACTATAAAATGGTATTTTAAGTTTGTATTTATGCTTTTTATAACATATCCACGATTAAAAAAAGCTGAAAGGCTTTTAAAAAACAATAAATTAGAAGAATTTTATAATTATAGTTTTTATCAAACTTCAAATTGGGCAATGAATAGAATAAAAGATAGTGGTGCTACTATTAATGTGTTTGGTAAAGAAAATATACCAAAAGATACAAACGTTGTATTTATAAGTAATCATCAAGGAGATTTTGATATAGCTATATTTATGGCATTAATACCAAAGAAAAAAGGATTTGTAGCAAAAATAGAACTAAAAAAAATACCTATATTAAGAACTTGGATGAAATATTTAGGTTGTGTTTTTATGGATAGAAATGACTTAAAACAATCTTTAAAAACAATAAATGAAGCTATAAATTTTATTAAAAAAGGACATAGTATGGTTATTTTTCCAGAAGGTACAAGGAGCAAAGGAGATAAAATGGGTGAGTTTAAAGTGGGAAGCTTTAAATTAGCTACTAAAACAAATACACCAATTATACCAGTTACAATAGATGGCTCTTATAAATTAAAAGAACAAAATAATGGACGTATAAAACCAGATATAGTTAATGTTTATATACACAAGCCTGTATATTTAGATAATATGTCAAATGAAGATAAAGAAAATTTACATATTATAGTAAAAAATATTATAAAAACCAAGCTTCCTAATAATGAATAAAAAAGGATAAATATGAAAATAGATATAAAATATTATAAAAATTTAATTATTTTAGGATTTATAGGTATACCAATAGGAATTATTGTAGGTATATTAGACACTATATTTGGAAAGGTGTTATTAAAAATAACAGAAATAAGACAAACATATCCTATATATTTAATTCCTTTTTTAGCTTTAGCTGGTGTTATAATTATTTATTGTTATAATAAGTTTGGTGGTAAAAGTATTAAAGGAATGAGCCTTATCTTTGAAGTATCTCAAAACAAAGAAGAAAAAATTCCTTTAAGATTAATTCCTTTTATTATTTTAAGCACGTGGATTACGCATTTATTTGGTGGTAGTGCTGGCAGAGAAGGCGTTGCTGTTCAAATAGGCGCTACAATTTCAAATTGGTTTGGAGAAAAAATAAAAATTCAAAACCTTTCAAAAGTATTTTTAATAACTGGTATGGCTGCTGGATTTTCTGGTCTGTTTCAGACCCCTATTGCTGCAACTTTTTTTGCTGTTGAGGTCTTAATAGCTGGTAGTATACATTATAGTTCATTAGTCCCTGCCATAATAGCCTCTTTTACTTCTAGTACAGTATCAAGACTTATGGGGTTAGAGAAATTTTCATTTGACTTATCAGCTAATATATCATTAAATTTTAATATTATTTTAAAATTAATTATTTTAGGTATTATTTTTGGATTGGTAGGTGGAGGATTTGCCTTTTGTTTAAAATACACAAAAAATATTTTAAATAATAGATTTAAAAATCCTTTATTAAGAATTTTTGTTTTAGGTATTGTACTAAGTGTTTTATTTTTAATATTTCATATGGGGAGATATTCTGGTTTAGGTACAAATTTAATAGATAATAGCTTTTATAACGGAAAAATTTATTTTTATGATTGGATATTAAAATTTATTCTTACTATTCTTACTTTATCTATCGGTTTTCAAGGTGGTGAAGTAACTCCCCTATTTTCTATTGGTGCAAGTTTGGGAGTATTATTGGCTAAAATTTTTAATTTACCAATAGAATTTGTTGCTAGTCTTGGTTATTTAAGTATTTTTGGTAGTGCTACAAATACATTAATAGCACCTATTTTTATAGGAGCAGAAGTATTTGGATATAAATATATACCTTATTTTTTTATTGTTTCATCTTTTGCATATACATTTAATTTTAATAAATCTATTTATTCATTACAACAACATAATAAAGATATTATAATAAAAGAGTAAAAGAATTAGTTATATAACTAATTCTTTTACTCTTTTATTATAAGTTATCAAACCACTTTTTAATATCTTGACAATGATAATGTATATCAAGTTCAGATATATTGTAAGTTAAAATACCTTGTTTAAAGAAAGGTTCATTTTCATAAAATAATTTTATTGTGTCATAATTTATACTTTTAGCTATTGTAACTGATGCAGTCATATCACTTTTTAAAGAGGATATTAAAATAAGCCCATCATTCATAGCTTTTTTAGTATAATTTTGATGCTCATTCATTATTAAATCATTTATCTTTTCTGGATTATTAACAATTCCTTCAATTAAAAAATATTTCATAGTAGTTTTATCCTTTTTAGTATATTATTAATGTTATAAATAATGTTATCTTGTTACACTTTCCGATTTTTAAGATAGTCAATTTAGATAATTTGACAACAAAATTTGAATTATTGACAAAGTGTATTTAGTTTATTTATTTTAATTATCATTTCTACTTTAGTGTATTTATTATATAATAATATAATATATTATTATATATGTCAATATTATACATATTAAAATGCTTATTTATTATATATTTTTAATAAATATAATATTATATCATTTGCTTATTGTATTAAAGAATTTATTAATTCAAAAATATCTGTATTTATACATATAGATTGACTTTCAATTTCTTTTGGACAAATAGCTTCACCAAAGTTTATACAAACATAAAAGGCATTAGGGTTATTTGCTGTCATTTGCCAAAAAGGATATTTAATAATAGATGGTGTATTATATCCAACTCCTAATTCTAAAAATAGAATTTTTTGACCATTTTTTTCATTTAGAAAATTTGTATACCTATTTGATGCTTCATACCAACCTTTATCTTCTACAAACTTATTATCTGCACGCAAGTTCATAGTCAAAGGTTTTTTACAATAAGGGCATATTGGAATAAGTGTAGATGGAATTAGCATATTCTCCTGTTGTTCCATCATTTGTCTAATAGCTATTTCATTATCAAAAGTTTCTTGACAACAAGGTTCGCTACATTGAAATAATCCATAATCCCCTTGTGTATAAAATAAGCGATTTTTATCAAATCCAGCTTTTTGAAAACAATGGTCAACATTTGTTGTAATTATAAAATAGTCTTTATCTTTTATAAGTTCTAAAAGCTTGTTATATACTGGTTTTGGTGTATCCATATAACGATTGATTGTAATATATCTACTCCAATAAGCCCAATATTCTTCTAGTGATTTATATGGATAAAATCCACCAGAGTACATATCTTCAAATCCGTACTTTGCTTTAAAATCAGAAAAATACTGATTAAAACGTTCACCATCATAGATAAAACCGGCTGAAGTGGAAAGACCAGCACCTGCTCCAATGACAACTGTATCTATTTCATTTAATATATTTTTTAATTGTTTAACATTTTTTAAGTAAGGTTTTGTAGATAGATTCGTCTTCATTTTTGAAAACATTAAAAATAACCTCCATTCTACTTTTTGTTTGTATCTTATATTCATTAACTGTTTGTATGGCAATTTCTGCTGCTCTATAATTTGGAAAGTGAAATTCTCCAGTAGAAATACAACAAAATGCAATACTTTTAATTTTATTTTTTTCTGCTAGTTCTAAACAAGAACGATAGCAAGAAGCTAATAATTCTTCATCTTTTTTTGTTAAATTATCAAAAATAATTGGTCCTACTGTATGAATTATATACTTACAAGGTAAATTAAAGGCTGGTGTAATTTTTGCTTTGCCAGTTTTTTCTTCACAGCCTTGTTGTTTCATTTGCTTTGCACATTCTATACGAAGTTGAATACCTGCAAATGTATGAATAGCATTATCAATACAATTATGACAAGGGACAAAACAACCAAGCATTTGACTATTAGCTGCATTAACAATAGCATCACAACGTAAAGTAGTAATATCGCCTTGCCATAAATAAATTTCAGGCTGTATAGGGTCTAAATTAATAAAGTCAGTAATTCCTTTTTGTCGTATTTCTTCTTGTAAATATTCGTCTTGTATCATTAGAAATTCTTTTGTACTATTCATAGGAGGACGAAGGTTAAATAAAGAGCGAAGTAATTTTTTTTGTTCCCATTCTCCTTTTGGGATTTCTAGTGTTGAATATATTGATTGCTCTGCAAGCATTGCTTTAATTAAATATATTCTTTTTTCAGTATGTGTCATTTTATCCCTCCTAACAACATTATTTTAAATATACTTTTGTTATATCATAAATTGTATAAAAGTCAATATAATTTTTAGATAGACTAACTATAAATTTAGTAAATATATAGATAAATGATTTTTTAGTTAATTTAAGTAGTTATTTAATCATTAAAATTTATTTTATTAATTTTTTGATATATTTATTATAATTTAAAGTATAAATAAATTTTAAGTTTAACTTATAAAAATGTGAAATATTTAAAAATTAATTAAAACTTACCATTTTGATTTTGCCAAGTTGACTTATCAGCAATAGTTTCCATAATATCCCAATGTTCAATAATTTTGCCATTTTCTATTCTCCATAGGTCATAGTAGCTAGTTGGAGATCCACCAAATGTGCCTTCACTAACTGCTAAGACAAAGTTACCTTGTGCTAATACTTGGTGTATTTTAGTATAAACCATATTAATCCCCTGCTTAGCAAAGTTTTCTAATGCAGTTCCAAGTCCAGATAGACCATCGGCAATATGAGTATTGTGTTGAATATAAGTGTCACCATCAAAATAATCAGGTGTTTTTGAAGGATTATTGCCTTGCATTACATCATAAAGAAAGTTTTTTATAAGTTCTCTGTTATCTTCTGTTTTATCTAAATCTTTAAGTTCAGTTGTACCATCGATTTGTGTTCTACCTGAAGGGTTTGGTTCACTAATTTTGGCTAAGTTATCCCAATGTTCAGCAATTTTACCATCTTCATTAAAACGGAATATGTCAAAAGCTACTTGTTCGCCAGTGCCAGCAAAATTATAAACTGTATGCAAAAATACTTTATCCCCATCTTCAAAAGCACGTATGTTTTTTACAGTAGTTTTTATTGGAGCAGAGGCAAGGTAAGAAACAGAACTTATAAATGCATCGCTACCAGTTCCATAAGCTAGATTATGTTGAATATAGTCTTTGGCTAATAAGCTTGAAGCTTTTTTAGTATCTCCAGAAATAAATGTGTTAATTAGTTCGATAGATTTTTTTATGTTTGTCATTTTAAATTCCTCCTTAAAATTAATATATTAATTATAAAATAATTTTTAAAAAGCTGCTTTTTAAGTTTATGGAACTTTGATAACTATTAATATTTAGTTCCTATTTATATTATACTTATCTAAATTCTATTGGTAAAGTAAGCACTTTATTGTGGTATAGTTACTAATTGGAAACTATATTAATTTATAATTATAATTTTTAAACATTAAGGAAAATAAAAATTTTATGTTCTTTAGCTATAAGTAGTAATATTGACCCATAATAGATTGTATAGTATAATTAGTAAGAAAAATTTAATGGATAAGTTATTAATGGAGGAATGAATATGAGTGAACAAAAATTATTAAAAGAATTACCAGCCTGCCCAGTGGAGACTACTTTAATTCTAATCGGTGATAAATGGAAAGTATTAATTCTTCGTGACCTACTTTCTGGTACAAAGCGTTTTGGAGAACTTAAAAAATCAATTGGTAATGTATCTCAAAAAGTATTGACTGCTCAACTTCGTAGTATGGAAGAAAGTGGACTTATTAATCGTAAAGTATATGCACAAGTTCCACCAAAAGTAGAATACTCTCTTACAGAACTAGGAAAAAGTCTAAAACCAATTTTAGATGCTATGCAAAATTGGGGCGAGTGTTATAAGGCTTCATTAAACTAAAATAAGCGAATATCCTAAAAATTGGATACTCGCTTATTGGATTTAAAACTAAAATATTAAATTGGTGTCATAATATATTTTTCTTTTTTACTTTTTTATATAAATTTCATAAAAGTATTCAATGAAAGATATATTGCAATAAAAATACAAAGAATCCTTGTAACATTGATTGAAAAACATAGTGGGACAATTTTATCTATTTGTAAAATGATAACCATAAAAAATATCTATAAAATAAGTTTTACTACTAATATAATTCTTAATTTTTGTGGAAAAACTTTATATTTATCTCCCATTGTCAATTCACATAATGGCAATCCACAAATCATAAAAATTGATAATATAATTCACTT
Organism: uncultured Clostridia bacterium; assembly: GCA_944383305.1. GTDB lineage: Bacteria > Bacillota > Clostridia > Lachnospirales > CAG-274 > Tyzzerella. The sequence goes on from CALWOZ010000044.1 coordinate 19,536, forward strand.
GCCCCTGTTAAAGCTATCATAATATAACATTTATCTATTATTTAATTTCTATTCAAATTTGACAAAGAGTAATCAATTTTGTTTAGAGATTATTATCCGATGTGTTTGTAGTTCTTTTGATTATTTGATATATCCATATTATTCTTCATATATGAGTTAATGTTATAATTTTGTTGTCGCCGTTGATAACATATGCCTTATAACCTCGAATAATAACTATAGATTACAAGGATAACTTTATCAAATTGTTATTAAAATACCTCTTGAAGCGACGTAAACCCGTATAAATACTGGATTTATTTGACATTTTAAGTTATTCCCACTCTATTGTTGCTGGAGGTTTGCTAGTGATATCATAAACTACTCTATTAACATTAGGTACTTCATTTACCATTCTAACACTAATTTTTTCTAAGACATCATAAGGTATTCTAGCCCAATCAGCACTCATAGCATCAAGACTTGTAACACCTCTTAAGGCTATTGTATAGCTATAAGTTCTTTCATCACCCATAACACCAACGCTTTTAAGACCAGTTAAAACAGTAAAATATTGCCAAATTTCTCTATCAAGACCAGCTTTTGCTATTTCATCTCTAAATACAAAGTCCGTTTGTCTAAGTATGTCTAATTTTTCTTTAGT
>CALWOZ010000045.1 GCA_944383305.1 uncultured Clostridia bacterium
ACTTTCCTTAGAGTCGCCTCCACTGGACGTTATCCAGCACCCTGCTCTATGGAGCTCGGACTTTCCTCATACTAAAAGTATGCGACCATCTGGTTTACTTACATATTAAATTTTATCATAACTATTCATTATTAGTCAATATGTCTTTTTAATCACATATATCCTTTTATATAATATTTTTATAAAAATACTTTAAATAAATATTGTTATATATATAAGTATAAAGTATAACTTATATATTTTAAAATATAATCTATAAATTTGTTTTAAAATATATTAGTAATAATATAGTATTAATATATAATATTTTTATAGTTCTTTTAAATTATTTTATTAATTACCAATATCTTTTCTATAAAAACAATCTTTAAATTTTACTATATTAAGAGCATTATAAGATTTTTCTAAAGCTTTATCTAAAGTTTCACCTTTTGCCATAACTCCTAATACTCTCCCACCATTATTGACTATTTTATTATCTTTAATAGCAGTCCCTGCGTGGTATATAAATACATCATCTAAATTTTTACATTCTTCTAAACCTACTATTTCATATCCTTTTTCATAACTATCTGGATAACCACCAGATGCTAATATTACACAAGAAGTAGCATAATCTTCCCATTCTATATTTATAGTATCAAGGTTTTTATTTAAACAAGCATCTATTATATCTATTAAGTCTGTTTTTAATCTAGGTAAAACAACTTGTGTTTCTGGGTCACCAAATCTAGCATTATATTCTATAACTTTTGGACCTTGTTCTGTAATCATAAGTCCAAAGAATAAAACTCCAATAAATTTTCTTCCCTCTTTAGCTAGAGCATCTATTGTAGGTTTAAATATTGTTTCCATACAAATTTTTGATATTTCTTCTGTATAATATTTTGTAGGAGATATTGTTCCCATACCTCCTGTGTTAGGTCCTTTGTCGTTATCAAAGGCTCTTTTATGGTCTTTTGCAGACACCATAGGAACAATAGTACTTCCATCACAAAAACATAGTATAGACACTTCTTTACCAGTCATAAATTCTTCTATTACTACATTTTCACCAGCTTGTCCAAACTTTTTATTTAACATAATATCTTTAAGACTTTCTTTAGCTTCGTCTAATGTTTTACATATTAATACACCTTTTCCTAAAGCTAAACCATCAGCTTTTATAACAATAGGAGGGTTTAAAGTTTCTATATATTTTAAGGCGTCTTCATAAGAAGAAAATGTTTCATAACTAGCAGTAGGTATGTTGTATTTTTTCATAAGATTTTTAGAAAAAGCCTTACTTCCCTCTATTATAGATGCTTTTTTGTTAGGTCCAAATATTTTAAGTCCATTTTTTTCAAACTCATCTACAATTCCTGCAACAAGGGTATCGTCCATAGCTGCTATTGTCATATCTATGCTATTGTCTTTTGCAAATTTTATAAGTAATTCAAAATCCATAGGAGATATATCAACTGTTTGTGCCAATTCTTGAATACCAGGATTTCCTGGTGCACAATATATTTTATCTACTTTTTCAGATTTAGATAATTTATGTACAATAGCGTGTTCTCTCCCGCCTCCACCAACTACAAGAACTTTCATTATTATATCCTCCTAACAATATTATCTACTATTTTTATTTGTTTATTTAAAATAAGGTTTATAGCCTGAGGTAATATTATCCATTCGGCTTCTTCCATTACTCTTTTTTGTAATGTTTCTTTTGTGTCGTCATCTTTAACAAACACTTCTTTTTGTAAAATAATAGGACCAGCATCTGCCTCTTCTGTCACAAAGTGTACAGTAGCACCTGTTATTTTTACACCTCTATCTAATGCTCCTTGATGAACCTTAAGTCCATAATATCCTTCGCCACAAAAGGCTGGTATTAATGATGGGTGTATGTTTATTATTTTATTTTCAAAACTATTTACAAATTCTTTTGATAAAATAACCATAAATCCAGCTAAAACAATTAAATCTAAGTCTTTTTCTTTTAAATATTTAATTAGCGCTTGTTCATACAATTGTTTATTATCAAAATCTTTTACTTTTATTACTTTTGTTTCTATATTGTTGTTTTTAGCGCGTTCAAGAGCAAACACATTATCTTTATTACTTACAACAGTTTCTATTTTAGCATTTTTTATAAATCCATTATTTATACTATTAATAATAGCTTGTAGATTAGTGCCACCACCAGATACTAAAACACCTATTTTAAACATATCTCAATACCTTCTCCTTTTGTAACATTACCTATAACAAAGGCATCTTCACCAAGCTCATTTAAATAAGTGATTGTTTTTTCTACGTCATTTTTATCTACTGCTAAAACAAGCCCTATCCCCATATTAAAAGTTTTGTACATATTCATTTTATCTACGTTACCTTTTTCCATAATAAGTTTAAAAATAGGTAAAATAGGAAAAGACCCGTCCTCTATATTAACTTTAAATCCTTTTGGTATCATTCGTGGAATATTTTCTATAAATCCACCACCTGTTATATGGCTTATACCTTTTATATCTACTTTTTTAATAAGTTCTAAAACAGTTTTTACATATATTTTAGTAGGAGTAATAAGAGCTTCACCTAAAGTCTGTCCTAGTTCTTCTATATACTCATTTATATTTTCTTTATTAGGATTAAATATTTTTCTAACTAAAGAATATCCATTTGAATGTATTCCACTAGAACTAATACCTATAAGAATATCTCCATCTTTTATATTTTTACCATCTATTACATTAGCATTATCTAATATCCCAACAGTAAAACCAGCAAGGTCATATTCATCTTCTGGATAAAAGCCTGGCATTTCAGCTGTTTCTCCACCTATAAGAGAGCAACCTGCCATAGTACACCCTTTTGATACACCCTCTACTATTTTAGCTATTTTTTCTGGATAGTTTTTACCACAAGCAATATAGTCTAAAAAAAACAAAGGTTCTGCTCCACTACAAACTATGTCATTAACACACATAGCAACGGCATCTATACCAATAGTATCGTGTTTATCCATTAAAAATGCTAATTTTAGCTTAGTTCCAACCCCATCTGTACCGGATACTAAAACTGGCTCTTTCATACTTTTAGCCTTTTCAATAGAAAATAAACCACCAAATCCACCTATATCTGTTAAAACCTCTTTTCTAAAAGTAGATTTAACGTGTTCTTTCATAAGTTCTACTGACTTATATCCTGCCTCTACATCTACACCTGCTGATTTGTAATCCATCTTTTTATCCTCCTAAAAAATATAGTATAAATACAAAAATATAATACCATATATTTCTATGTTTTTCAAATATTAATTAAATGTTTTTGTTTCAAAAAATATATCTTTACATAAATTTATATCTTCTTTGTTTCCTATTGTACATATGTTAGATTGTTTTAAACATTGGTTAATACTTTCAAAATAATCTTTTATATCTTTTAGTGTAGTGTTTAAAACTTGTTGTCTTTTTATATATAGCTTTTCTTCATTTAGTTGTTTAAAATATCTATTCATAGCTATTTGATTTATTTCATAGTCTTTAATAGGTCTATCTAGTATATTTATAGTTCCTATTTTATACATATGTAACTCTTTTTCACTAATATTAAGATTTTTTATATAATTTCCTATATTATCAAAGTTTTTATATGTTTTTAATATATTAGGGTCGCTATAAGAATTTAATACTAAAAGTCCATTATCTGATATACTTATATTTCCACCATAAGCTCCACCTTCTGTTCTTATTTTATACCAAATGTAGTCACTTTGTACTATTCTTTTTAAAACGTCTATATATCCAGTATATTCAAAGTTATTTTTATTTATAAAAGCTACTTTTGTGTTATAATTAACATCTGATGGTATACAGAAAGCTTCATTTTTTATAAGTAAATTATAACTATCATTTTTAATTATTTCTATATTTTTATCATTAAAAAAGTTTAAATTATTTATAGATTTAATAGCAGTATTTTCTACTTCTCTATTACAACATAAGCCAAAATATGTATTTTTTATATTAAATATATTATTTTTTATATATACTAAATTTTGTATAATGCTATCTATATTTTTATCTATATTTTTGCATAAATCTTTTAACCAATAATAAAAATCTATGCCCTCTACTTTTTCTATATATAGACTTTTTTCACATATATAGCTTTTGGCTCTTTTTATAGAATACTCTTTAGGTTCTTTTAAAATATCTAACTCACATTTATATAAAAATTCTAAAATAAATTTTTTAACTTTTTGTTTATCTTCAAAAACTATATTTTCAAATATTTCATTTATTATATTAAAAGCCTTTTCTATATTTTTATTTAAAATTCTAGCAGAAAATCCTAAAGTATTAAAATATTTATCCTCTTTTAAAGAAACTATTCCATTAAATGTACTTCCCCCACCTATTAATATATTTATAGCTTGTTCTAAATCTTCACTAGTGTAATTTTTAGTATGTAATTTTCCTAATAAATATACATATATACTTATATACCTACCATATTCATAACTAAAATTAGATATATCAATATTCATATTAAAATACAATATTTCTGACTTTATATTATTAAATATTAGTGGTCTGTTTTTTATATTTAATATTTCTGTATTTATTTTAAATATATCTTTGTTTATATCTTTTATACTAAGTGGTGGTATTTTGTCTATATCTTCTTGCTTATCTGTTTCTTTTTGATACTCTATTAAAGGTTCTATATTTTTCTTATATTCTTTAGTTTTTGTTTTTTGTTGTTGATTAGTTGGCTTTAACATACAATAAACAGCATTTTTATTATTTATTATATTGTCTATTAAAAGCTTTTTAAAATCCATTTGTCTTATATTTTCTATAAGTGTATCAAATTTTAATGTATCAAAATCGTATTTTTCATATATCATATTTTTAAGTAAAGTTATATTATAAAATAGTCCTTTTGGTTTATATCCAAAATCTTTTTCTTTAAAATAAAACTCTATTGTTGATATACTACTTTCTATTAAATTATTATTTATATTTATATTTTTTATAGTATTTTCTAAAATATTTTTAAATTTATATATATCCTTTTCTTTAGTCCCCTCTATTAATATAGTAAATATAGGTTCTATCATATCATCGTCTATATAGCTAGTTACATCTGTACATATTGAAGCATCTACAAATGCCTTTTTTAATATTCCCTCTTGATTTTCTGTTAATATGTCTGATAATATGTCAAAAGCTATGTTTTTTTCTTCATTAGTAGAAAAATTAAGTTTAAAGCTAGCTTGAATATAGTTTTTTTCTTCTATATTATCTTCATCTGTATAATAAAAACCTTCAAAAACTATAGGTTCATTAAGATTTTCACTTTTTTGTATAAAATTTATATTACTTTTATTAAATTTACATAAATATTCTTCATCTAAATATTTTAAATAATAGTCTATATCTAAATCTCCATAAAAATATATTATACTATTAGATGGACTATAATATTTTTTATATGTTTCTATAAATTCTTCATATGTAAGATTTGTAATATAATCAGGATGCCCACCTGAATCATTTGCATATGTTTTATTATTAAATAATTTTTCTTTAACTTTAAAGTCAATTATAGCATCTGGTGTAGAATATGCTCCTTTCATTTCATTATATACTACACCATTTACTTCTTTTCCGTTATAGTGCCAGCCTTCTTGTAAAAATATCCCCTTTTTTTCGTCTATTAAAGGAAAGAATACTGCATCTAAATAAACATCTAATAGTTTAAAATAGTCTTTATCATTTGTACTAGCTATTGGATATAATGTTTTGTCTGCAAATGTTATAGCATTTAAGTATGTATTTATTGTACATTTATCTAATTGATTAAAAGGTTCTTTTAAAGGATATTTTTTAGACCCACATAATACACAATGTTCTAAAATATGAAATACTCCTGTATTATCTTTAGGTAGTGTTCTAAAAGATACTGAAAATACCTTATTTTTATCATCATTTTTTATATGTACAATTTTTGCACCTGTTTTTATATGTTCATATAAAAATCCATCACCTATATTTTGTATAGTTTCATTTTTTAATAATTTATATACCATTTTTTTCTCCTATTTTTTAAAAGCTACCAATATTTATTGGTAGCTTATTAATTAATTTTATTTTTAGCGTCATTATATTTTTTTAAGGCTTCTTGGTCAAATCCACCAGTGTTAATACTGTTTATAGTATTTCTAGCCTCTGTTATTTTACCTTGTTCATATAAAGCTATGGCAGTATCTATTTTTTGATAATTTGTATTTATGGTTTCTCTATCTATATATATTTGTAACTGTTTTTTTATGTCACTATTTTCTTGTTGTAAAGATTTTATTGTTTCATCTTTTTGTAAAATAGTATCATTATTTCCTTCTTGTAACTGATTTATTTTATTATTTAATTGTTCTATCTGTGCTACTTGCCTTTCTACATAATCTGGAATAATAAGAAAATACATAGACAGACCACATAATAAAATACCAAATATAAAAGAGAGAAATACAACTACACCATTATTATTAGACTTAGATTTAACCTTGCTATATTCTTCGTCTTCATCAACAGTTTTTACCATACCATTATATGTGTATTCTTCTGATAAGACTTCTTCTTTATTTTTCTTTCTTTTAGATTCTATTTCTTCTATATACCTTAATGCCATTTTATTATTAACGTCTAATAATAAAACACTATGTAAAATTTTTAAAGATTTTTGATATTTTCGTTGTATTATATAACAAAATGCTAATAAATTCATAGCATCTATAAAATTAGGATTTATATCTAATGCCTTTTTTAGCCTTATAACAGCTAAATCATCATTTCTATTTTTTAAATATATTATAGCTTGATTATATAATCTAACAGCGTCGTCTAATTTTTCAAAATTTCTTATATCTTTTTTAAAAATATTTATATAATAAAATGCTCTATTATTTTTATTTTGATTAATATTAGAACTTAATATCCATTGTTTAACTGCATCGCCTAATCTACCAGTTTGATAATATAATAAACCTAATAAATTTCTAGCTTGATAATTATTTTTATTAAAATATAAACTTTTTTCAACTAAACATATAGCATTAGAAAAATCCTTTTTATTAGCTCTTTGTAAGGCTTCGTTATAAAGCCTTACAGAAATATTAAAAATTTTGTTTAAAACATAAGCATTTTCATTACAATTAGGGCATATGTGCCCATTTTGTACTTCAGTTTTGCATATAGGACACTTCATTTTAAGCTAACTCCTGTCTCTATCTTTTGTTATCTCTCTAATAATATCTATTATGTCGTATATTTCATCGTTTGTTACAGAGTCTTCTATGTCGTCTATTTCAACAATTGGTTTAAATTTTAAAAGTTCTTCATTAAAATTAATCATAAAAACTCCTTTTTAATTAATAGTTTTATTACTATCCTAATAATAATTAATTTTAACATTAAAACATAATAATATCAATTATTAGTTTGTATTTTTTCTTTAAAATTTTTATTTATTTTTTTAGTTGTAAAAATAAATAATGTTACGGTTGTAATAGCAGCTATAAAATCTGATATAGGTTCGGCTAAAAACACTGCAAACACTTTATTTTCTAATGTAATAGGAAGTAATTGTTGCATACTTGTTAAAGTACTATCTGGTATAGCCATTGGAAGTATATATATAAGAGGTATTAATAATATTATTTTTCTAAGTAAGGCTAAAAATAAAGATATTTTTGCTTGACCAAGTGCAACAAAGGCTTGTTGACAGGCAAACTGTGCGCCCATTATAAACACTGCAAACATATATATTGTTAAAGATACTTTTGCATATTCCATAATTGGATTATCTTCTTTAGCAAATATACCTATAAACATTTCTGGTTTTATAATACATAAAAGCCACATTATAAATGTAAATAATAGTGATATACTAATAGTCAATTTATAAGTTTTCTTAACTCTATCCATCTTGCCTGCTCCATAGTTAAAACTTATAATAGGCTGTGACCCTTGACCTATACCCATAGCTATTAAACTAACACATTGCATAACTGTTGCAAGTATAGTCATTGTACCTACTGCCATATCTCCTCCATATTTTTTTAAAGAAGAGTTAAAAGCTATATTTAAAAGACTTTCTGTACTTTGCATTATAAAAGGAGATATACCTAAAAGTATTACTGGTACTATTACCGATTTTTTTAGTTTAAAATATTTTCTTTTTATTCTTATTTTTGTTTTTTTAGATTTTATTAAAAATATTAAAACCCATAAAGCTGAAACTGCTTGAGATATAACTGTTGCAAGAGATGCACCCATAACTCCCATATTAAATATTTTAATAAACACAAAGTCAAATACTATGTTAAGAACTGCACCTATTAATACAGTTTTCATACCTATATTAGCAAATCCTTGACAATTAATAAAAGGATTTAAACCTAAAGCTATTTGAACAAATATAGTGCCTATAACATAAATATTTATATATTCTTTAGCATAAGGTAGTGTTTGTTCGCTAGCTCCAAACATTAACAACAATTTTTCATTAAATATTAAGAAAAACACTGTTAATACTACTGATATACCAACAAGACTTATAAAACTATTACTAAGTATTTCTTCAGCCTCATCATAGTCATTTTGACCCATTTTTATGGCTGCTCTAGGTGACCCTCCCATACCTATTAAAGAGGCAAAGGCTGATATTAATGTTATTATAGGAAATGTAACGCCTACACCTGTTAAAGCTATTGTTCCTATATCTGGTATTGCCGATATAAACATTCTATCTACTATATTATAAAGCAAGTTTACTATTTGAGCTACAACGGCTGGCACTACCATTTTAAATAAAAGTTTAACTATACTTTCATTAGCCAAAGGATTAGTTTTATTGTTATCTACATACTCCAACTTTACCTCTCCTTAATAGTTTTTAAAAAATTAATAGCCTGTTCATAACTATCTATTTTTGTTATTATTTTATCCTCTGTGTCTTCGTACATATTGTCTATGTCAATAACCATAATTACATCACAACCAGCATTATATCCAGCCCATATTCCATTTCTGGAATCTTCAAATACTAAAGCCTCTTTAGGCTCTATATTAAGTCTTTTACAAGCCTCTAAATATATATCTGGAGATGGCTTACTATTTTGTATCATATCTCCACATACTATAACATCAAAATATTTATACAAATTTGTTTCTTTTAAATATTTAATTGCTATGTTTTCTATGGTAGAGGTTGCAAGACCTATTTTTATATTTTCATTTTTTATATATTTTAACAAATTTTCTATTCCTTCTTTTGTAGGTATTCCATTTTTTAAAATATATTCATTTTTTATTACTTCTCGTCTTTCTCTTATTTTAAAAAAATCTATATCTTTTCCAAACATTGACTCAAAAATAGATTTTCCTGTGTTTATTGTTGTACCTCTCATTTTTGATAAATGTTTATTTTGTATGGATATTCCAAATTCTCCTCCAGCTTGTTCCCAACATTTCATAAGAAGTCTTTCTGTGTCAAAAATAACTCCGTCCATATCAAATATAATAGCTTTGTACATAATATACCTCCTGACTATTCTTCATTACCTTTTTTATAAAAATATTGTAATTTTTTCATAGCTTTAAAGTGTATACTGTCTTTTGTAAAAGAGTGATTTTTATTCTTTTTGCCTGCTTTTTCACCCATTAACACATATATACCCTCGTCAATATTTTTAACAGGATATATATGGAATTTTTTATTTTTGACAGCTTGTATTACCTCATCTTTTAAACATAAGTCTTTAACATTTTGTATAGGTATTAACACACCTTGGTCTCCAGTTAGACCTCGTCTATTACATATATCAAAAAATCCCTCTATTTTTTCATTAACTCCACCAATAGGTTGTATCTCTCCCATTTGATTTACACTTCCAGTTACGGCAATATTTTGTTTAATAGGAGTATTTGACAAACTTGATATTATAGCATAAAGTTCTGTACTAGATGCACTATCTCCATCTACTCCATTATAATTTTGTTCAAAACATATTCTACAAGATAAACTAAGAGGGAATGTATTAGCATAAGTTCTTCCAAGATAACCAGCTATAACTTGAACTCCTTTATTGTGGATACTACCACTCATTTCAGCTTCTTTTTCTATATTTACAATGCCTGCTTTGCCAACATATGTTGTTGCAGTAATTTTAGTAGGCTTACCAAAGCTATAACTACCATAGTCTAACACGGCTAATCCATTAATTTGACCTATTTCTTCACCTTCTGTTTTTATCATTATGTCATTTTCTATTATCATATCTTCATATTTTCGTTCATAAAGGTTTATAAAGTCTATTTTTTTATCTATAGCCTTTTTTATATATTTTTCACAGACAATATTAGCTTTATCTAGTTTTGCCCAATTACTTGATTCTATTAAAATTTCTGTTATATTATTAAACTTTGTGCTAAGTTTATCTTTTCTCCCTGCTAATTTTATTATATATTCTATTAAAGATTTAATAGCTGTTTTATCAAATTTTAAAGATTTTTCTTCTTTTTCAAAATTTTTTATAAATTTTATTATACTAATAATATTTTGTTCATTATTATCCATTTCATAGTCAAATATAGAATGTATTTTAAAAAATTTTAAAAAGTCTTCTTCATATTCTGATAATACGTCATAATAATAGCTAGAACCTATAAGAATTATTTTTATATTAATATTAGTTGGTTCTGGTTTAATAGTTGTAATAGATATAGCACCTAATTGATATTCTTTTAAAGGCTCTATATGCACCTGACCAGTTTTTAATGTTCTTATTAAAGTTTCTAAAGAATAGGCATTTTTTAATATATCATCTATATGTAATATTAAATATCCTCCGTTAGCCTTATGTAATATACCACTTTTTATTTTCATATAGTCAGTTGTAAGGTTGCCTAATTCGTTTTCAAACTCTACCTCACCTACAAGATTAGTATAGCTAGGGTTATAATTTACAATTACTGGAGCTCCATTAACATTACTATTATCCACTAAAAGATTTACTTTATATTTAGCAAAAAGTTCTTCGTCATTTTTTTTACTTAAAAGGGGTAATATAGGTATGCCTTCTTCTTCGTCTATTTCCTCATCTAAAAAATTATCTATATTTTCAATAATATCTTCTTTTAATTCTTTTAAATATTCAGTTACTTTCTCATTATCTTTATATTTTGTTTGAATAGAGTTTATATAATGACCTACTGTAAATAAACTTAAATTATACTCTATATTTTCTATATCTTTTTTTGTATCTTTTTCTATATCTTTTATAAGTTTCATAGTTTTAGTTGCATCTTCTTGCAATTCGTTTGATTTTTTACTTATAATTTCTTTTTCTTCTTCATCCAAGTCTTCATATTCTTCTTCAGATATAGTCACACCATCTATAATTGGCATAAAATATATACCTGTACTAGAGTTTTTTATTCCAAAGCCTTTTTCTTTTGCTATTTCTGTAATTTGCTTTATAATTTCATCACGTTTTACGTTATATTCTTTAACTATTTTATTTTTTTCTTCTTCGTGTTCTTTAGAATAAAATGCTTTTGGGATTTCTACACTAAGAGTATATATTAAATCATCTATTTCTTGTTTAAATTCTTTACCAAGTCCAGCCTTTAAAAATAAGGCTTTAGGACATTTAGGATTTTCAAAATTATAAACATATACTAAATCATCTGGAGTTTTTTCATTGACTGCATATTTTTTAGCATATTTTTCAGAAAATGTAGTTTTTCCAGAACCAACAGGACCACTAACATATATATTATAGCCTTTATTTTTTATATTAAGTCCAAATTCTAAAGCTTCTATTGCTTTATTTTGTCCTATAATATTGTCATCTGGCTGTATATTTTCAAACTTTTCTATTAACTTTATATCACAAACACCTTTAAGTTCTGTATATTTAAGTTCTTTAACCATAATAATCCCTCCTGTTCTATTTTATTATTTTTATAAATGTTTCCACATTACAATGGCGTCTTCTTTGTTGTCGTCATAATATTCTTTTCTTATGCCTTCTATAATAAAGCCACTTTTTTTATAAAGAGATTTAGCTATATCATTACTTACTCTAACCTCAAGAGTTATTCCTATCATTTCTTTTTCTTTTGCTATTTCTATAAGAGCATTTATTATTTTTGTACCAATCCCCTTTTTTCTATGTTGTTTTTTTACAGCAATATTTGTAATATGACCTTCATTTATAACGTGCCACATTCCACCATATCCTACTATTTCATCATCTTCTTTAGCTACTATATAAATAGCCATTTTATTTTTAGTTAGCTCGTCATAAAAAGATTTTTCACTCCACGGTATAGAAAAACAATCTTCTTCTATTTTGTGTACCTCTTTTATATGCTCTGTTGTCATTTTTAAAATATGTATCATTATATACTTTCCCTTTCTTCAAGTTCTCTTTGTGCTTGTGGTTTTCTAAGATATTGTATATCTAAATTATTATAGTCTACATATTTTCCATCTTTTTCATATAAAAAGGCTAAGCTTGCTAAAGAGCTTGCTCTTTGCATATTTAATGACATTGGGGCAAAATTTTGTTCTTTAAAATCTTTTTCTATAATATGTCTATAAGCTATCGCCCCATCTCCTAAAAATATAGGTTCTATATCATTAGACTTTATAAAATCTAAAAGTTCTGTAATTGTCATAGCTTGTTGTTTTAAAATAGGTGTTGGTATACCACCTTTATTTTCATATATTGCAGTAAAAATTCTTTCTGCTTTTGCATCAATAATAGGTACAACATATCTATTACTATCTATAATATTATAAGCCATAGCCTCTAGTGTAGATATAGGTATAATTTTTTTGTTAAGAGCGTGTGCCATTGCTTTTATAGTAGCCACTCCTATTCTAAGACCTGTAAAAGACCCAGGACCATTTGAAATTGCAAAATAATCCATATCCTTTATGTCAAGTTCTAACATTTTTAAAAGATTGTCTATTATAGGCATAATAGTCACAGAATGGTTTTGTTTATAGTTTAAGCTTATTTCACCTAATATTTTATCGTTATTAGCAATAGCCACAGACGCAACTATTCCACTTGTATCAATAGCTAATATGTTCATTATTTGTCACCTCTATAATTCTATAATCTTCACCTTTTTCAAGATTTTTAGATATTTTTATCCACGTAGCACTTTTAGGTATAATATCTTTTATAATCTCTGCCCATTCAATAAGACAAACTCCTTTACCAAAAAAATATTCTTCATATCCTATATCATATAATTCTTCTATATCATTTATTCTATAAACATCAAAATGATAAAAAGGTATTCTTCCTGTGTCATATTCATTAACAATAGTAAATGTAGGGCTTGTAATATCTTCATCTATTAAAAGCCCTTTAGAAAATCCTTTGCTAAATTGTGTTTTACCTACTCCTAAATCACCACAAAGACAATATATATCTCCTATTTTAGCATTTTTAGCTAAATTGTATGCTATATCTTTTGTTTCTTTTTCAGAAAAAACTTCTATTTTCATAATAATCAACCTATATAATAAATTATTAAAATTTATCCCTTTATATGTTTTAAAAACTAAATATATTTAAAATAATATTTTTATTATTTTATCATATTTTTAATAAATTAACAATATTTGTCCAAAAATAATGATATTCTTCGCCAATATATTTTTCTTTCTACAATTTCAGAAACAGTATGACCTGCATTATTTACAATCATTAGTTCTTTTTCACAATTAGCCACTTTATATAAATCAAAAACCATATAAGTAGGTACAAAATCATCTATTGCTCCGTGTATAAAAAATATAGGTAACTTATTTTTTTTAATTTGTTTTATTGTAGATGCTTGTTTTAAAGAATACCCATTTCTTATTTTACACAAAATATTCATTATATATAAAAATGGAAAAACAGGTACTTTTTTAGATTTTTTTAACTGATGTTTAAATACTTCATAAGCTGAGGTAAAGGCACAATCTGATATAATACATTTTACATTTTTAGGTAGTTTTTCTCCTGAAGCCATAAGCATTGTACTAGCTCCCATAGACACTCCATATAATACAATTTTAGCTTTTTTATCTATTTTTACTATTTCTTTTATCCATTTAATAATATCCAGCCTATCGTGCCACCCCATACCAACATAGTTACCTCCACTAATTCCGTGACCTCTTAAATCTGGCAATAATACGTTATATCCCTTTTTATAAAATCTTCTAGCTACATAGTACATAAGTCTTCCACTTGCACCATATCCGTGTAAAATAATAACCCACTTTTCACTATTAGTATTAATAAACCATTCACCAAAAAGTATAGTCTTTTTAAAACCTTTTATTTTAAGTCCTTTTACTGGAGTACTTTTTAACCAACCATTTATTTTATTTTTTTCTTCTTCAAAATCTTCTAAAACTATTCTAGCCTCTTTTTTTACGTCTAATAGTTTCATCATTGCAATTTTATCTGTCCTTGTTAGACATATATTATATAAATATATAATTGCAAAATAAATTTCTCTTATAAATACTATTATAGAAATGTATAAAAATACTAAAAACATTTTTCTATTTTTATCTTTCATATAATCACCTCTTTTTTATTATATCCTCAAAAATTTTTTAAATTCTAACATTATTACATTTTATTATGATTAATTTATAATATAAAAATCAGTTTTTTTGATACTTTACTATCAAAATAAACAAGCTATTCCTATTATTTTTCTTCGATAATGTGATAATTTTATAAATTTTATCTAAAAAAATAAAGTCATAGCTTAATTGAAATTAACTACAAAATGTTGATTTTATAAAACCAACCTTAGATTGTAGATAAAATAGATAGTATCCTTTATATTAGTTTTACATTTTTAAATGCGTTGCATTTAAAAATTTTAATCACAAGACGGGGCTTTGCCTCGGATTGTGTAAAAAGCTAGATTTTTAGGGGCTTTAGCCCTTGTGCAAGAAAATCAGCTTTTTTACGTTACTTCAATTTCTAAAAGATGAATTTTCATCTTTTAGAAAGGCTGTAGACAAAGTCTACAGCCTCAAGGTTGATTTTATAAAACCAACCTTTATATTTTTAATTATCTATTCTTTTTATATTTGCCCCTATTTGTTTAAGTTTTTCTTCTATATTATAATACCCTCTTTCTATATGATATATATCACCTATTTCACTTACACCCTCGGCACATAATCCTGCTATAATAAGTGCTGCTCCTGCTCTAAGGTCAGTTGCTTTTACCTTAGAACCTGTTATTTTATCTACACCATTTATTATAGCACTATTACCTTCAACTTTTATATTAGCCCCCATAAGACCAAGCTCACAAACGTGCATAAATCTATTTTCAAATATAGTTTCATTAATAATGCTAGTTCCATTAATTGTAGACATAAGGCTCATAAACTGAGGTTGCATATCTGTTGGAAATCCTGGATAAGGCATTGTTTTTATATCTACATTTTTAAATATATTTTTTCCAAAAACTCTTATTATATTATCTTTTTCTTCTATTTCTACATTCATTTCTTTAAGTTTAGAGGTTACGGCTTTTAAATGTTCACAATTGACATTTAAAACACTAATTTCACCTTTTGTAGCAGCACCTAAAACTAAAAACGTACCTGCCTCTATTCTATCTGGTATTATTGTATGTTGACAATTATTAAGACTTGTCACTCCTTTTATTTTAATAGTTTCTGTTCCACCTCCCTCTATTTTAGCTCCCATACTATTTAAAAAATCTATTAAATCCACTATTTCTGGTTCTGTAGCACAATTAGATATAGTTGTTTCACCTTTTGCTAAGACACTTGCCATTATTATATTTTCTGTAGCACCAACACTAGGAAAATCTAAATATATTTCAGTACCTACTAATCCATCTTTAGCATCTATTTCTATAATTCCGTGCTTTTGATTAATATTTGCTCCTAATGCCTTAAATCCTTTTAAATGTAAATCTATTGGTCTAACACCTATGGCACAGCCTCCCGGCATTTGTATAGATACTTTACCAAATCTAGCAAGGAGTGGTCCAGCTAAAAGAAAAGAGGCTCTTATCTTTTTTACAAGTTCATAACAAACTTCTTTATTAAATATATTTTTTGTATCTATTTCAATAGTTTTATCTTTTATATTTTTATTTATATCTATACCTATATCTTGTAATAAACTACACATAATATTTACATCTGATAAAAATGGAACTCTTTTTATTATAGTTTTACCATTTGATAATATAGAAGCTGCTAATATGGGCAAACAAGCATTTTTAGCTCCTTCTACATTAATTGTTCCTTTTATTTTTCTGCTTTTTTCTACTAAAAATTTTTCCATTATATTCTCCTATTTATCTATTTTAAAATTTAATTTTTATATATTACACATATTTATATTACCCTTTTTATAAAATTAAAAAACATAAATATTTGACATATTTAAAATTAATATAAATTTATTTCAATATGATTAATTTATTTTTCTAGTTATTATTTTTTAGCTAAAATCAAATAATATTATTCAATATGATTTTATGTTAATTATTGTGATTTAGTAAAAAATTAGTAAAAAATGCGGGCGGGTTTATGTATAAATATAAAATAAATAAAAATAAAGGGAGCATATGCTCCCTATTTTTCTTTTTTCTCATCTAAACTATTAACTACATTATCAACATTTTTATCAATTAGTTTGTTGGTAACCTCTAATCCTTTTATTAACCACTTAGGCACTAAATATCCCTTGTCAAGCTCTACCATATTCTCTAAAATACTTCTAAATTCATTTATTATACAATGGGCAAGAATAAACCAACCAATAGATATCATTATATGTAAATTTATTCCTATTACTTTACCTATTTGTTCAAAGGCTATCCCAAGTCCAAATCCCATAGCTACTAAACACCATATTAAAAACTTTTTAATAAAGCCTTTCAATGCTCGCCTTGAACTTTCTTTTTTTAAATATCTAGCTTTCATTATTCCTGTTATATAGTCTATAATATTAAGTCCTAATAAGAATACAAATAAAAACCAAAAATCACCTAAAATAGCCGATAATATAGCTGTTATAGTAGATATTATGTAATTTATCTTTGTTTCAAAAATATTCATATTAACACCTACTTTTTAAATATCTTTAATTTCTCAATAATAGAATTTTTTAGTTTAAAAAATACACTATTATTAGTTTCATTGTATCCAGTTTCAAACCCTAAAAAATCGGCTATATCTCTAACTTTAACAAAGTTAAACCCACCACTGTTAATAGCTTTAACAGTAGATTTTTTATTACCAACCTCTACATTAACAGTGATAAGTGTATCATCTAAAGTAGTTATTTTAGTGTTGTTGTCATAAGCTATTTTCATATTTAAAAGCTCCGCTGCATCTCTAAGTTTTATATAGTTTTCTCCATTTTCATTTATAACTTTAAATGACTTAACTTTACCATTATAGCTGTAATTTCTTTCTACAAACATATAACTTTCCACCTCTTTCCACGTTTTTTTAAAGTTTTCTGGTGTACCATATTTTTTAGCTAGAGTATTTGTATCACCGTATTTAGTAAGTTCAAAGTGTGGCTTATCAACAAATCCTTTCCAATTACCACCCCATTCTAAACCTAATTTAACTCCTACTGCTCCTACTTTTGCAAACCAGCCATCACTATCATTATAAGCGCCTTTTCCATCATTTCTGCATATATCAAATGCCATTCCCCAATTGTGATTACTATATGGATACTTAACATTTGTTACAATATTACCAGGTTTAGTTCTACCTTGCGCATATAAATCATCTTGCTCTTGTTTTGTTCTTACTGTATCCGTTACTTTAACTATTAATCCTTGTTTTTTACACTCTTCTAAAAACTTAGGTATTATAGCCTGTACCTCTGGATGCAATAAAGTTGTATCTCTACTCATATTTACCTCCTTTTTAACATAAAAAAGACAGTTTTATGACTTGTCTAGGTCAATTAAATTTGTGCAATTATCACTGTGGCCAGACTAATAAATTTGTACAATTAATACAATTTCTAGGTCCAGCCAGAATTATAAAATTATAAAATCAATCTAATTTCTCAGTCCGTCCAGAATTATAAAGTTATAAAATTAATCTAATTTATAGGTCCGGCTAGAATTATAAAATTAGTCTGTAATCCCCTTAGTTACTGGATTTATTATATTATTCCATAAAGACACTAAAACAAGTCCAACTACATAAGGATTTTTAAGAGCATCTAAAACTACACCGAATAAACTGCCCCAACTTGTTAAGTCACTTCCATTAATACCAAAGTATGCAAGTATTGGTGTCGCTACTGACAATAATACATTTACCCAAAATATAGGATTTTTACATCTGTCTTTCCAATTGATTTTTTTCATTATATAAACCTCCTTAAATACAAAAAGACACTTAAGTTTCCTTAAATGCCTAAAATAAAATTTATCTATAAACATATTTACAAAGTTAAAAATATATGTTATATTTTATATATAGGGTAAGGCAACTACACAAAGTAGTTAGCCCCAGAATTTGTTAAATTTTAATTAACCACTCTGTTTGCTCCAGGGTGGTTATTTTTTTGTGTTTTACTTCTTATTTATGTATGTAAGAAGTGCTATTATTAACATATTACTTTGTATTATTATTGATAATACTTCGTATGTTGTCA
The DNA here is from genome assembly GCA_944383305.1 of uncultured Clostridia bacterium. Lineage (GTDB taxonomy): Bacteria > Bacillota > Clostridia > Lachnospirales > CAG-274 > Tyzzerella. The sequence continues at coordinate 18,770 of CALWOZ010000045.1, forward strand.
TAATATACACCTCCCCTCTTTATTATGTAAAGAAAGAGGGGCTAACCACCTTATGCAATTACCCTATTTAACATTATATACCAATATTTTTTATTTTTCAACCTATTTCATTAAATCTATTAGCTCAGTATATTGTTCTTCTGTTATTCTATTTTTTAATAGATAAATGTCTAGTTTGTTTGACATATCAGCTTTGTCATAGTTACCTGTTAAAATAAGTTTTTTACATACATTATACATAATATCACCTCCTTTCAAATAAATGTTTTAATTATAAAAAAGAGTTAAATACCACTATTTAACTCTACTAAACATTTTAAATATTCTAAATCTGTTAATACTTTTGCTTGATATATTTCTTCTTGTGAAATATATTCTTCTACC
>CALWOZ010000046.1 GCA_944383305.1 uncultured Clostridia bacterium
TTCTACTTTTCTATAAGAGTTTTTATCTACCACCAGCATAGCTGGTGGTTTATATCAAGCCTGTTCGGCGACAAGTATAAAAAAATCGAGGCTTTGTTACAAGTCTCGATTTTTTTATTAGTTTATACCTAAAGGTTATAACTTATATTTAACTTTTTATAACATCGCTTTATAAACTGCTTTAAGAAAGCGTTTTACTGTTTCAGAAGGCTGTGGAGAATGAATTAGACCATAAGGAATACTATAATCCCATTCTACTGGTATTATCTTTAATAGAGGGTGTACATTTTCCCATTTCTTTATTGCTAAAAGTAAATCATTACTATTTTCACAACGATTGAATATGTTTGCATCATAAAAATTAAAATCTACAATTTTAATTTGATTATGATTTTTCCATATATAATCTCGTAATTTATCTACATAATAACTCCAACCTTGGTTCATTAACATTAGGTTTTCACCATATAAATCTTGTATTACAAGCTTGTCTTTATTAGCAAGTCGGTGATTTATAGAAACTGCACAACAAAATGGTTCACGAATAAGTTCAAGCCCTTGACATTTACGTAATTTTAAAAGTGTTTCGTCAAAAATACCACCTACTACATCTATGTTCTTTCCTAAATTAGCTAAAATCTCTCGAGCATTTTCTGGCGTATTATCAAAAGGAACAATTTGAAACTTAATTTCTGGACAGTATTGTTGAATTTTAGGCGATAATTCCATCAAAAGTTGTACTGGAGTTATTAAAGAAGTTCCTATTCTAATGAGATTTTCTTTCTCATTCATAGCATTTTTTGCTCGTATTATAGATTCTTTACAATACTGAATAATGTATTTTGAATCTTTATATAAGGATTTACCAGCATTTGTTAATGTTAATCCCCTATATGTCCTTTCAAAAAGTTTTACACCTAATGAATTTTCTAATAAATTTATTTGCTTAATTACTGCAGTTGGTGTAATATAAGCTTCTTCTGCTGCTTTGTTAAAACTACCAGCCTCTGCTACACGTAGGAAAGTTTCAAGTTGAGGGTTATACAAATTGTTATCTCCTTTCCTTTTAGATACCTAATTTAATTAATAGTTTTTGTTATAATTTTGAATATAACTTTTTAAAAATTTTTATTTCTAAATGTACTTTCTTTATTAAGCTTATCTACTTATGTATATTATTCTTTTAAATTATATATTGAAAAATAAATAAAATCAAGTTAGTATTTATATAATAATTTACTAAAATTAAAATTCCTATGAAAAAGTTATAATTGCTAAATATAATTTAACAATAAATATTTTAAAATTATAAATATTAAAACATATTTAATTTTAAAATAAATTTTTTATAAATATACTTTAAATAATCTAATTTATAGCCTTAATCATATAGTACAAATTAAAGTCTCTCTCATCATATATTCCTAATTTAGCACTATAATTCACAAAAAGTATTATAATATAATTCTCTTTTTTTATATTATAATACTTTTTGTATATTGTAATTTATCAATTAATAGCTTATACTCTTTTTTGAGGTGTTTATTATGATTTTAAAAAATAAAAAACAAGAAGAATCATTAACAAAAAATATATCTGTTCTATCTACATTAGTTAGAAAGCTTTGTTTATATTGTAATTTTTTATCAAAATCTAAACAATTAGACCGTAATTATATTAAAAATCAAATATCTAATATAAAAAAATATATTGAAAATATTGAAAATAGTCTATAAATAATTATATATTTTCAAATGTTCCTAATATATTTAACTTTCCAAACCCCCAAAGGTTATTTGGATATAACTCATTAGGCTGTGTTTCTGTACCTGCTACAAAATATCCTACTGTTGACACACTATTTATTGCTGGATTATTTCCTCTTACAACTGCCCATTCTAACATAAGTGCTGAACAACCTGTTGATATTGCTGCAGCTCCACTTGTTCCTGTTATTATGTCCTGCATACCCATTTGATTAATACAAGCTACATTAACTGCTGGTGCACATATTGCTGGTCTTATATTGTTTAGCCTAGTTGGTCCTCTGCCAGATTCTACAAAAAAGCTATTATCAAAATGATTATATCCCCCCACTGTAATAATAGAATCGGCAGTGGCTGGCAAGGTAACAGTATAAAATGGGTCAGGAGTTAAAAAATATGTGTCTTCTTTTATAAAGTTTTTTATTGGGAGCCAGCTATGAATATCCCCTATTAAGATTCTTTCTCCATATATATTAATTTTCCAAACTCCAGGGCTAGGAGTTATAAATCTTAATAATGTTAATTGTCCACTACTTTCAAATCCTTTATTATAATATTGTATCCTTACCCTTGTATTGCTAAGAGGGAAGTTTATTTCTTCATCATAGTTATCTCGTGGTGGGATTCTTCCTGTGGTTTCTCCTGTTGGTGAGGTTATATTTATGCTTATTCTATCTGATGCATAAGATACAATATTTAATAAGAATCCATTTTCATTTTCAGCCACTCTAAATTCTAATGTTTTTTCATCTCCAGTACCTGTCAGTTTAATAAGAGAGTGGTGTTGAGCATTTCCCTCATTACCGTTACATACATTTACACAAATTCCATTTTTTACTGCTATATTAGATATATATTGTTCTAATATAGACAATCCATTATGAAATCCACTATTACTGCCCATACCTATGCATATAGCTAATGGTCTATTAAGTTCTAGTGCCTTTTCGTATAAATATTCTATTCCTAACATTAGGTCTGCACTGCTATAAGCTGGCTCATCATTTGGTATAAACTCATATTCTCTTAATTCTCTATTAGACTGTTTTAACTTAACTACTACAAGTTCCGCATCTGGTGCTACTCCTATAAAGTCTTTTTCTATACTTTCTCGTCCTGCACATATACTAGCTAGCTTTGTTCCGTGTCCTATTTCATCTATAGATGGTACTATATCAAAAGGATTTTCACTTTGAAGTGCTAAATCTATATCTTCTCTTTTATATTCTGCTCCAAAACAATAATTTTGAGGAGGAGTTCCTTTTATGTTTTGATCCCATATGCTTACTATTTTAGTGGTGTTATCTTCGTATTATACTGTCAATGTATAACTTAATATTTTATTTTTTCAAAATTAATCCTATCAAATAATACACAAAAAATACTATTAAATTTATAATAACTATACTAGCTCCAGTAGGCATATCATATATATAAGATATAAATATTCCTATTAAAAAACATATAATAGATACAAATAGTGAATTTATTATTACTAATTTAAAATTTTTAAAAATTCTCATAGAAGTAAGTGCTGGAAATATCATAAGACTAGATATTAATAAAGAACCCATTGTTTTCATACCCAAAACAATTATAAGAGAAGTTATAAGTGCTATTACCATATTATATATATTTGTTTTAATTCCTGTAGCTTTAGAAAAGTTTTCATCAAAAGTAACTGCAAATATTTTATAATAAAATAATATAAATATAATTAGAACAATAACTGCTAGTATAGTAGTTAATATAACATCTTTATTTGTTAGTCCTAATATAGAGCCAAATAAATAATTAGAAACATCTGTATTAATGCCATTAGCTATGGAAAGAACCATAATACCTATTGCAAGTGAACTAGTGGACATTAAGGCAATAGCCGAATCCCCTTTTATTTTACTATTTTCACTAATTCTAAGTAAGAAAAACGCAGCAATAATAACAACAGGTATTGATATTATAAGAGGTTCTTTATTTAATACAGTTGCAATAGCTAATGTTCCAAAGCCAACGTGAGATAAACCATCTCCTATCATAGAATATTTTTTTAAAACAAGTATAACACCTAAAATAGCCGAACAAATAGAAATTAACAATCCAACTATTATAGCTCGAACCATAAATGGATAAGAAAAAATCTCATAAAATATATTCATCATAATTTTCACCTTTAATAAATTTTTTACCAATGTCGCTTTCTAAATAATCTTTGGTTGTACCAAAAAATAATTGTTTTTTTTGAATATGAAGTATATGTGATGAGTGTTTTATTGTTTGATTTATATCGTGAGAAACCATTATAACTGTTATATTATATTCTTTATTTATTTTATTTACTAAATCATAAAATTCTGTTGTAATAATTGGGTCTAATCCAATAGTTGGTTCGTCTAATAAAATAACTTTAGTTGTAGCACATAGTGCTCTTGCTAAAAGTACTCTTTGTTGTTGTCCTCCTGATAAATCACTAAAACATTTTTTTCTTATATCAAAAACTCCTATTTTTTTCATATTATCATAAATAATACTTTTTTCATTTTTACCAAAGAAACCTTTAATACCCATCTTATTTAAGTATCCAGAAAAAACAACTTCTTTAACACTTGCTGGAAAATTTCTATGATAATCTGTGCGTTGAGGCAAATACCCTATTTCATTTGATTTTAGTCCATTTTCAAAGATTATTTGACCAGTTGTTTGTTTTTTTAATCTTAATAATCCTTTTATTAAAGTACTTTTTCCGGCTCCATTTTCCCCAATAATACAAAGATAATCTCCTTTATTAATAGTAAAATTAAGATTATCAGCTACAATTTTACCATCATATGAAAATGTTAAATTTTTAGACGTAATTAATTTCATTTAATTTAATGCCTCCCTTAAAATCTCAACATTTTCTTCCATTAAAGATAAGTATGTCACTCCACTTTCTAATTGTTCTTTTGTTAAATTATGCCCCGAGTTTAACATCAATTTTTTTGTGTCAGTAGCCTCAACTATCGTATCTGCTATTTTACCATTAGAAAATTCTATTGTAAAAACAACGGGTATTTGTTCTTCTTTAACTTTATTTATTAAAAAAGTAATTGTTTTAGGGCTAGCCTCTGTTTCTGTTGAACAGCCTGAAAAGGCTGCATAATAGTTAATTCCATACTCTTTTGCAAAATATATAAATGGAAATCTATCTCCAAATAATACAGTTTTTCTTTTTGAACTATCGACAACTTGTCTAAATTTTTCATCTAAATTTTCTAAGCTTTTTATATAATTTTCTGCATTAGTATTATATATATTTGAGTTTTTTTCATCTTTTTCAGATAGTATGTTATTAATTTCCTTAACTATTAATATGGAATTTTTAGGAGAAGTCCAAACGTGTTCATCTATACTTGCCTCATCTTCGTGACTATGGTCGTGGTGGTGATTATGTTCATCTTCCATACCCTCTACAATTTCTTCTTCTAAAGTATTTGTTATGTCAAGTAGTTTTAATGTTTGTGGTCTATTATTTTCCATAGAATCTAATATTTCATCAACCCAAACATCATTTTCACCACCAACGTATATAAATAAATCACTATTTTGAATATTAAGTATATCTTTTGGTGTTGGTTCATAAGAGTGAGCTTCTTGACCTGGCTTTAAAAGCATAGTTACATTAACATTTTCTCCCCCTATTTGTCTTACAAAGTCATATGTTGGAAAAATAGTTGTAACAACATTTATTTTATTGTTATTTTCTGTTGTGTTGTTTTCTTTAATAGTGTTACATCCTACAAAAGTAAGTGATATAAATGTTATAATAATTATTAAATTTATTTTTTTATTCATTTTATTTCTCCTTTTCAAAGTTATTACATTTATCACAAATTCCATAATATATAGTTTTAAGTAAATCAATATTCATATTATGTTCTTTTAAAAAATGTGTATATAAATTTTTTAATTGATTACATTCAAAATGAAATAAATCACCACATTTGTTACATTTAAAATGAAACTTATCTATTTCTTTGTCCATTTCTCCTACATATTCAAAATAAGCACAATTCTCACCGTCTAAAATATATTTTTTAACAACACCATCTGATATAAGTTTTTCTAAATATCTATAAATAGTAGTGGTTCCAACTGGGCTGTTTATTTGTTTTAAATAATTATAAATTTCTTGTACTGTAAAGTGATAATAAGGTAAATGTTTTAAATAGTTTAATATTTGTTCTTTTTGTTTTGTTTTATAATTTTTATTAACCATAACATCCTCCAATTTGAAAATCATTTTCATTTTATCACTCTAAAAAAAATATGTCAATAATTTAGTTTTATTTAACATATTTTTATGTTATAAAATAAACTCTTTAAATTTCCACTTTATTTTTATATTGCTTTCGTTATAAATATAGATTTTATCAATAAAATAATCTATTACTCTTTTTGTTACTTGACTTTCTTTTAAATATTTATTAAATTCTACACTACTATTTTCTAACTTTAATAAATTGTTTTCTATTTTTTTTATTTTTTCTTCATACTGCATTATTTTGTTTTTTATATCTTTTTTTCTTTCTAAATATTTGACTTTACTTAATCTTTCTTCTAAATATTCTTCATAAACTTGTGATTTTTCATAATTTAGTATTTTTATACATTCTTTTAAAGATAACATTTCATATTTTAAAGAGTTTTTATTATTTTTTATATTAATATCTTCTATTAACAATAGATTTTTGTTTATAATTTGAAAAATTATATTTTTCAAATCCTTTTCTAATATGTTTACATTATAACAATTTGTATTGTATTTTTCGTTTTTTGTATTACAATAAAAATTTCTATATTTATAATTTTTACCTATATTAGTATATCTCAAACCATATTTACAATATCCACACTTTAATTTATATGCAAAAATGTTTTTAGGGTTATTGTCTTGTGGTTTTCTTTTTTTTGAATTTAGCTTTTCAAATATTTCTTTTTTTATTATAGGTTTATGTGTGTTTTCTATTATAATCCTTTCTTTATCATTAGATTTTATAGTGTTTCTATCTCCAAAGTTTTTACACCTTTTTTTAAATGTAACTGTATCTCCTATATAAACTTGATTTGATATTATAGTATATATATCGTTTATCTTCCATATTTTATTTTCATTTCTATTTTTATAATTTTTAATTTCAGAATTTTTTATTTTAAAATCACTTTTTGTAGGTACTTTATTTTCATTTAAGATTTTACATACTTGGCTATATGATTTTCCATTATATACTAAATCAAATATACTAACTACAATGTTTGCTGTTTCCTCATCTATTTCAAGTCTATTTGTTTCTTTGTTTTTTTTATATCCAAAAGGAGCAAAAGAAGATATATAATTACCTTGTTTGGCTTTAGAAATTTTGCCTGTTTTAATTTTTTTAGATAAATCTTTTATATAATAGCTATATATTATATTTTTAAATGATATATCCATATTTAAAGTATAATTTTTATTTTTTATACTGTCATAATTATCATTTATAGATATAAATCTTATGTTCATAAATGGAAATATATTGTCTAAATAGTTATGTACTTGTATATAATTTCTACCAAAACGTGATAAATCTTTTACTATTATACAATCTATTTTTTGTTTTTTCACATCTTCTATTAGTCTTTTTATATCTGGTCTTTCAAAATTTGCTCCAGAATAGCCACTATCACTATAATAAAAAATATTACTATTTTTTAAATCATTATTATTTTTTATAAATGATTTTATAATATTCTTTTGATTTGTTATACTCTCACTCTGTTTTTGTAACTTATTTTTACTAGAAATTCTAGTATAAATAGCAATGTTATACATTTTTAAATATTCTCCACTCTAATTTTAAATATTTTAATTAAGTTATATTATAACACTTTAATATATAAATTCATTTAAAGTATAATTTATTCCTGTATCAACTATACCTATTAAAACTCCACTTCCTCTTAAATTTAAAAATGGTTGATTTTGTATTGATAATACTCCAGTAGCTTCTAATGCCGATTTATCCATTAGACCTAAACTAAATGGTTGTTGCAATGCCATTCTGTCCATTTCTTCTTGAGTAATAAGGTTTACTTTATCTCTTTCTATATATAAAATAACAAAGTCACCTGTTAATACTTTACACATTTTTACAAAGTCATATTCTTCTAATATACGTTTTGTTTCGTTGTTATATTGGGCAAACATAGATACATATTCTTCAGAATATGCAACATTATCCATATTAAAATTATTTCCTATTTCAGTTGTTTGTACTATATTTTGAGGCTTATAAAGTTCTAACATATTTAATGTATCTAATGTACATAGGCTACCAAATCCCCATTCTTCGTTTGGATATGTTAAATTGTTTTTTCTTCTTGCTCCTAATCTTAAAAATGCTTTTAATCTTTGTCCATATAAAAATAAATCATTTCCATTTACTATCCCCCACTGCATTAAGACAGCACAAGCCCCTGTTACAAACGGAGAAGCAAAGCTAGTTCCCGTTAAAGTATCATAGCCTAAAAAGTTTGATGTAGTTGTTATACTTACACTTGGTGCTACTATATCTGGTTTTACTCTATTATCTCTAGTAAAGCCTCTTCCAGAAAATTCTGATACAGAATTTAATAAATCATTATATCCTCCCACAGTAATAACATTATTAGCAGTAGATGGGATTGTTAATGTTGTGTTTATATTAGGATTTGAAAATTTTGTATCTCTAGATGAAATTTCTGTTATAGGTAACCATATGTTAAAAACACCATCTACAATATCTATTCCTGATATTATAATTCTCCATATTCCACTAGATACATTTCCTTCTTCAGCTATTATTTCAAAAAACATACCTTGTTCTAAACTATATGGAGTTGGCTCTCCTAAGTTAAAATACAAATTTTCATTTCCAAAGTTAAATATGCTATTTTTAGTTGTATTGTTTATAAATCCTGTTTCTATTCCATTAGGTGCTATGATATTAACATTAAATATATCAACAAAATTTTTAAATAATACAATATAAAGTGATTGCAAATCATTGTTTACAGTTATTTCCACTTCAATAGTTTCATTATTTTTAACAATATTTTTATAATGATGAGATGTAGAACCTTCATTTCCAGTTGGTACAATAATAGAAGTTTTCCATATATTAGACATATCATTTATATATGTTTCAAACAATGAATTTCCTGAATGTGAACCATCATTTGTCCCAAAAGATAGGTTTATTGCTACTGGCATATTTAATTCTATAGCAGTATCTAATATAAATTTTATAGCTCTCATTATTTCTGTATTTCTAGCAAAAGATTCTCTTTCTCTTTCACCAAGTTTTACTACAATAATGTCACTTTCACTAGCTATTCCAGTATATCTGCCATTAGATGACATACCATTACCACAAGCTATGCCAGCAACTGCTGTTCCGTGACCTATCGTGTCATTTTGAGGTACAATACTAAATGGATCATTAGATTGTAAAGCTCTATTAATATCCTCTCTATTATATAAAGTTCCTGAAGAAAAGCCTTTTGGAGGATTGCCATCTAAGGTTTGATCCCATATATACATAATTCTTGTAGTTCCATCTTCATTTCTAAAATCTCTATGTGTATAGTTTATACCTGAATCTATAATAGCTACTAAAGTTCCTTTGCCTGTTAAATTATAAGGCTCATCTCTAATTTGTCTGCTACAAGTATTGTTTATAGCAGTATCTAACATAATATATAGATTTCTTGGTTGTTCAACATATTCTATTTCTCTATATAGCGTTAAAAGGGGTATATCCTCTCTTTTTAAAGTAATTATAGCATAATTTGCTGATAATATTTCTATTTCTACGTCCATATCGTTTTTAATAACTTCTAAATCTCCATTGTATTTTACAATAACTTCCCAAAGATTAGTATCTACATTATAACCAGCTTTTATATTACTTTTTTCAAGTACGTCTTCTGGTATATTAAGTACTGTCTTTAACTGACTATCTATTTTTAAATCATTAAATTGAAGCATACTATCCCACCTTATAAAAACATATTTCAATATATGTTTAAGTTAAGTTTTTATACCTAAAACATTACTTGTTTTTTATTAAGTTTTTATTTATAATTATAATAGAAATCAATTTTTTTAATACAAAGTATAAAAAAACAGCTATTCCTAAATATTTTATTCATAAAAATTAAAACAAAAACCCGTTTATAATTTTTACTCTAAAATATTAAGTCATAGCTTAATTGAAATTAATAAAAATCTAATAAGGAGTTTTTATGACAAGTTTTAGTTTAAAACTATTTGCATTAATAACAATGTTTATAGACCATATAGGTTCAGTTGTTTTTCCCAATCATTTTTGGCTTAGATATATTGGGAGATTTTCTTTTCCTATATATGCCTTTTTTATATCCCAAGGATTAAAAAATACGTCAAATATAAAAAATTATTTAAGAAATTTATTTTTATTAGCTATAATATCTGAACCTCTTTATGATTTATGTTTTCATAATAGTATTAATTTATTTTATCAAACAAATACTGTATATACTCTTTTTATATCAAGTTTATCAATATATTTTTTTACAAATAGTATAAATTATATAACTAAATACATAATTTTATTTTTAGGAATATTTTTTGCTTATATATTAAAAACAGACTATGATGCTTTTGGTATAATATTAATTTATATGTTTTACTTTATAAATGAAAAAAAACTATATGTTATATATGGTATTATATGGGTTACTTTAAAAAATCTTAATAATATTTCAACTATATTATATTATAAACTTAATAATAATTTATACTTATCAACAACATATATATCTCATTCTTTAGGTTTATATATTTTTACAATATTTCCATTTTTTATTATTTTATTTTACAATGGTAAAAAAGGTAAAAATATAAAATATATGTTTTACATACTTTATCCTTTACACCTTTTCGTTCTTAGTATTATAAAAATATTTTTATTATAGGAGGATATATGAAAATAATAATAGATGCTGATGGTTGTCCCGTAATCAACATTTGTATAGAAATATCACTTAAATATAATTTAAAAGTATTAATTGTATCTGATACTTCACATATTTTTGAGTTTAACAATAAAAATATAAATCATATTATAGTTGATAAAGGTAATGATAGCGCCGACTTTATGATATTAAATAAAGCTGAAAAAAATGATATTATAATAACTCAAGATTATTCATTGGCTGCTATGTGTATAGCAAAAAATTGTTTTGCTATTAATCAAAATGGATATATTTATACTGATAAAAATATAGATGAACTATTATTAAGAAAACATATAGGGAAGAAGTTGAGAAAAGCAGGTAAAAATGACTTTAAAATAAAAAAACGTACTAAAAATGATAATGATAAATTTATTAAAAATTTTATAAATATTATTGAAAGGGCTATTAATTTATAATTCTAATATACTAAGGAGAATTTTTTATGAAAAAGATTATGTTTAAACTTTTGATATATATATTATCAATACTATCTATATTAATTATAATATTTTTAATCTATTCATCAAATTATTATAAGGCAGACAACATAGCTAATGAAATTTTAACCCAAAAAAATATTAAAATTAATAATGACTATATTATTTTAAATCCTGAAATACAGTCTAATAATGGTATTATATTTTATCCCGGTGCTAAAGTAGAATACACATCTTATCTCCCTTTATTAGATAGTCTATCAAAAAAAGGATATACTTGTATATTAGTAAAAATGCCTTTTAATTTTGCCTTTTTAAATCCTAATATAGCTGATAAAATAATTGAAGAAAATAAAAATATAGAAAATTGGTATATTTCTGGTCATTCTTTAGGAGGTGCTATGGCAAGTTATTATATGTCTAAAAATATAGATAAAATAAATGGTGATATCTTATTAGGTGCTTATGTTTATGGGAATATACCATTAGAAAAAGTATTAGTTATTTATGGTTCAAATGATTTAATTTTAAATAGAAATAAACTTAAAAATAGTGAAAATGAAATTATTATAGACGGTGGAAACCACTCTCAATTTGGTAATTATGGTCATCAAAAAAATGATGGTATTGCTACTATTTCTTCAGACCAACAACAAGATATAACTATAAATTTAATAGATGATTTTATAAAAAATAAAGAGTAAATTTACTCTTTTTTTATTGTATTAAATTTTTTATAATATAATATCTAAAAAATGTCTTCATCTCCTTCATAGCTCAATCTTACTATTAAATTATTTATTTTACCTATATTTAATCCTTTATATAGTAAGCCATTAAATTCTATACTTTCAAATTATTTTTTAAAAAATCTACAAACTTATTTTATTACTTAAATATATAATCCTAAATCATATACTACTTTATTTATACAATAAGCAATTCTTAGGAGTAAATCTTTAATTATTAAAGCTTTTTTATTAATAATAGGTTTATCCTTTCTATAAAATAATAAAACTTATTAATTTTAAACTAAATCTTATATATAATTTTTATAACTTATATTTTATATAAATATTAAATTTTATAAGTATCATTTCAATTAATTTTTTATTTATATATTATAATTTTATATTTTATAAAATAACTTTTATTTTATTTAAAAATACAAAAAAGTTGTATACTAGCTAATTTCTTAACCAGTATACAACTTAAAATTAAATATACAAAAATAATTAATATAAAATTATTTTATATGATGCTTACCTTTTGGCACAATCATAGGAGTTTTTGATATAGGGTCTTCAATAACTACACAATCTAAATCAAATACTTGCTTTATTAAATTTTCCGATATAACCTCTGAAGGTTTACCTTCACATATAAGTTTACCTTTATTTATTGCAAAAATATAATCGGCATATCTTGCTGATAAATTTATATCGTGTAAAACCATAACGATTGTTGTTTTATGCTTTTTATTTATATCTGTTAATAAGTCTAAAATTTCTATTTGATACGATATATCTAAATAAGTTGTTGGTTCATCTAATAATAATATGTCTGTTTGTTGAGCTAATGCCATAGCTATCCAAACTCTTTGACGTTGTCCTCCAGATAGTTCATCTACATTTCTATCTGCTATTTCTTCAATATCCATAATCTTCAAGGCGTTTTCAACTGCTTTTTTATCTTCATTAGACATACCTTTTAAAAAACTTTGATAAGGAAACCTTCCTCTTGATACTAAGTCAAAAACACTTATTCCTTCTGGTACAATTGGAGATTGAGGTAAAAGTCCTAAAATTTGAGCCAACTGTTTAGAGTTAAATTCTTTAAGCTGTTTATCATTAATTTCAATGCTTCCAGCTACTGGCTTTAACAATCTTGCAAAACTTTTTAATAATGTAGACTTCCCACAGCCATTAGAACCTATTATAACACTTATTTTATTAGGTGGTATAGTTATATCTACTCCGTGTATTATTTCTCTATTTTCATAGCTTAAAACTACATTATTACCTTTTAATGTTTGTTTATTGTCCATATTAAACACCACCCTTTTTATTTAATTTAATTAATAATACTAAAAGATATGGTGCACCTAAAACTCCTGTTATAACACCTACTGGATATCTAGTATTTAAAGCAAATTGACCTATTAAATCAGATAATAAAACTAAAATAGCTCCTATTAAACCTGATATAAATAAATTTTTAGAACCTGTACCTACTAATTTTTTGGCTATTGGTCCTGATAAAAAAGATATAAAAGCTATTGGTCCTGTGACAGACGTAGAAAATGCTATAATAAAAACTGAACTTATTATAAGTATTATCCTTACTAAATTAGTATTTACTCCTAAAGTAATGGATAAGTCTTCACCTAATTCCATAATCTTTAAATGTTTTTCTAAAATTAATATTATACAAGTGAAAATAATTGTTACAATTAATAAACTAGGTATACTTTTCATTTGAATTCCATTTAAACTCCCACTAAGCCACCTTAAAGCTTCTGGTACATCATATTCATTTGCATTAACCATAATATATGATATTAGAGCATTTAACATAGTTTGAACACCAATACCTATTAATATAAGCCTATTATTAGAAAAAACATTTCCTTTTGAAAGCATATAAATCAATATAGATATGAGTATTCCAAAAATAGTAGATATTATTGATACAATAACCCCTGAATAATTTAATACTAAAATACAAAATACTGCAGCTGCACTTGAACTGGTACTAATACCAATAACATCTGGACTTGCTAATGAATTTCTTAATATAGTTTGAAATGTATTCCCTGCAATAGCAAGGCATATTCCAACTAAAAGTCCTGCTAACATTCTTGGTAGTCTTATTACAGATATAGCAAAGTTAGCACCTTCTATTTCTTGACCAATTAAAACTCTTATTACTGTTTCTATAGAATACTTTTCTTTACCAATAATTAACATATTAAAACATAAAATTATTGTTATTATTAATAAGAGTATTGTTATAAATATTGTCTTTTTCTTTCTTTTTAAATATCCATCATTAATATTAATTGTCTTTTTCATAAAGAACGAACCTTCGCTTTCATTGAAATAATAATGAATATGGGAGCTCCTATAAATGCTGTAATTATACCAACTTCAAGCTCGCTAGGAGAGCCTAAAATTCTTCCTATAACATCTGAAAATGTTAATAAAATACCACCTATAAATGCTGACATAGGTATTATAAATCTAATATTACTGCCAAATAACATTCTAATAATATGTGGAGCCATTAAGCCTATAAATCCAATGGGTCCTGCCAATGCTGTTACTGTACCACATAATAAAATTGCTGAAATTGAACTAATAACCCTTGTTAATCCTACTTTAACACCTAAACCTATTGCAACTTCATCTCCTAAAGCTAAAGCATTTAAAGCTGGTGCTACAATAAAACTTAATATTATTCCAATAATAATAAATGGTAACATTACTATTATTGATTCCCACGTTACACCACTAACACTTCCAACTTGCCAAAATCTAAAGCTACTCATAACTTCACTTCGTGGCAACATAATCATATTTATTAAAGAAGAGAAAACAGCACTTATTATTACACCAGATAAAGCAAGTTTCATAGGAGATATACCTCCACTACCAATAGATGCAATAATATAAACTGTTATAGATGCTAATAATGCACCTAATAAAGCTAAAATTATGTACTGTCTATAAGTAGTAATCCCTAAAAATGAAATACCTAAAACAACAAATAAGGAAGCTCCTGTATTTATGCCTAAAATACTTGGATCTGCAATAGGATTTCTTGTTACCGATTGCATTATTGTTCCAGCTATTCCTAATGATCCACCTGCTAAAATACTAAAAACTGTTCTAGGTATTCTTTCTTTGACAACTATTGCCTCAAAACTGTCATTGTCCAAATTAAACAGTATATCTATAATATTTTTAAAATCAATATGACGAGCTCCAAAAACCAACGAACTAAGTATACATAATACTAATGTTATTAGTATTATAAAAACTATTCCTATATTTTTTACAGATTTCATTATATTTTATCAACTGCCTCACTAAGTATTTTAACATATTCTTTAATAGTGGCTGGTATAGATAATGCTGAAGGTGTAGCTGAAGCTGCAAGAGGCGTTCCATCTTCTATAAGTGCAACAGAGCCTCTTTTTATAGCTGGTATAGTACTCATTAACTTATCATTTTGTAAAGAATTTAATAAATTTTCATCACCATAACATACTATAACATCTATATCACTTAACATTTCAACATTTTCTGAACTTAACTCTAAAGTAAAAGAATCTGTTTCATTAGAAAGATTTGAAACACTTTCTGGTAAGCTAAATCCTAGATCTATAAGATAATCTGCTCTAGGGTCTTGTGGTAAATATACATAAAATTTTCCTAAATCTGAAGGATTAAAATAAAAAAATGCAGCATTTTTTCCTTGCATTTGTGGGTACTTATTAACTTCTTGTTCAATAATACTTTCTAAATTAGAAATTAATTCGTTTCCTTCTTCTTCCATACCCATACCAGTTGCATTTAAGATTATTTGTTCTCTCCATTTAGTTTGCCACGCTAACTCTGGATATGCTACAACTGGTGCTATTTGACTTAATAATTCATAATCTTCTTTTGTTATACCAGAATATGATGCTAAAATAACATCTGGTTTTGAGACACTAATAGCTTCAAAATCTAATCCATCTATATCATCAAAAATATTAGGAGTTTGTCCTAACTCTTTAAATTTTTCGCTTGTCCAAGGTAAGAGTCCTGCTTCATCAGTAACACCGTAGTTGGCTTTTGACACACCAACCGGTACTACACCAAGTGCTAAAGGAACATCTTGATTTCCCCACCCTATTGTGGCTATACGTTCTGGTTTAGTTTCTATTATAGTTTCTCCAAATGCGTGTTTTATAACTATTGGATAATCCTCATTATTTAAAGATTGATTACTTATATTTTCATTATTTGTATTAATATTTTCTGTTTGTTCAGAACTATTTGAACACCCTGTAATAGCAATACTAAAAATAGTAGCTAAAACTATACTTAATCTTTTAAAATTCATAATATTCCTCCAAATCAACTTTTGTTGTTTATTATTAATTTATGTTGCTTTATACTAACTTATATTATAATATAATACATTACTTAATTTGTCAAGTATTTTATTTTTTTATATAATATTTATTCTTTAAGTTTAATATTAATTTATACTATAATCCCATATATTTTTACCTTTATATCTTTTTATTTACAACTTTATTACATATAAGTTTTAACTTTTATCTCTATCTTTTATTTTTGTATGTTTATAGTTATTTAAAATATGCTTACATATTTTGCTATTATTTTTATGAAAAAAAGATTAAAACTGGATAACCCCCTTAGAATACTAATGCAAATGACAATAAAATAAATATTCTTACTAAAGCATAAAAGAAATGACTTTACTATCTATCTATGATATAATTATATATACTTATGAAGAAAGCCATAAAGTAGTATGAAAATGATTAAATAAAATATATAAAGAGAATTTAACTGTAATATAAAATGTACTAGTAAATTTTACAAAATAACCAAAATAAGCTATTCCTATTATTTTTCTTTCACAATGTGATAATTTTATAAAGTCCCAAGAATTAAAACAAAAATTCGTTTATAATTTTTGTCTTGAAAAATAAAATCATAGCTTAATTAAAATTAATAAAAACTAATAATTTCATTATGAAGTTATTAGTTAAAATGTCAAAAAAGATTTAGAAAAGGAATTAAGAAAATAGTAATATGAAAGTGAGTATAATATGAAAAATAAAGAGTTAATTATAATAGGAGTTTTAACAATTGTATTAGCATTTATGGAGATAACTGGATTTCCTAGTTCATTATTTATAAATATTAAAATTTTAGACATAACACCTTTTTATTGGACTTTAATGTTTAATTTTATTATTATTGGAATAATCGCATTTATTACTTTAAAATATTTTTGTCCTAATTGGAGATTAGGACTTAATAAAAATGGAATTAAGACTGGATTAAAGAAATATGGGGTTATTGGTATTATAGTTGGAATAATACAAGGGATTGCATTTTATATTGGGTTATCATTTAATTATAGTCCAACCATATGGAAGGTTTTAATTGAGGGAATTATATACTATTTAGGTGTTGCATTTATTGAAGAATTATATGTTAGAGGTTTATTATTAAATCTTATTGAAAAAATGTTTATTAAAAGCAAAAATAAAACAATTATAGCAATAGTTATTTCTTCTGTTATATTTGGATTAGGACATATTTTTGGAGTTTTAGGGCAACCGATGCTTATAATATTTACAAAAATAATATGGACTATTGCAATGGGTATATATTTTGGAGCAATATATAAGAAAACAGATAATTTATATGTACCAATAATTTTACACTTTATAATAAATGTATGCGCTTTGCCATATTGTTTTACAACAATGCAAGGATATTCTAATATTAGTTTATATATTATTTTACCAACTTATATATTGCTTGGAATATATAGTTTGTGTATTATGAAAAGTAAAAGATAACTCCAGTTGGTAGATAACTAGCAATACTCATATTACACAGATGGAGGGATCCTATAGTAAGGTCTAACAAGATACAAAAAACTATAAAACATATATCCTAACAAGCGAAAAATACTAAATTTATAAGTTAAAACTGTATTTTATAGACCGTGATATAATATCACTATAAAAATTTGATATTGAAATGGTAAAGATAGTTAATTTTAATTAGTATTTTTCTTTTGTAAAAATTTAAGTACAGGCAATTATCAATACTTTTTTGATTTGAGTAATTTTAAAAATTAACCATAAAAATTAATTAAAACAAAAGTGTGAAAAATACGGTGTATCTCAGTTAAGATTTGCCATTACCTGTGGTATCAGCCGTGAGCATTATAGCCATATAAAAAACTTCCATTGACATAAGAATTCAAGGAAACAATGACAAAGCAGATTGAACATTTCAATCTGCAAAAACTACTATTCCTATTGATTGCTTGCGTGTCTGTTTTTCTACCACTAACAATTCATAAGGTGTTATACCTCAATCCCTATATATACTTTTTAATGATTATGAAAAATACGAATGAAAGCAATTATGTGATTGTCCACATTAGTGTTATGTGTTCTTTTAGAACTTATAGACAAATGGAATCTTATCTATTTTACAGGAATTCTTATAGTGTGATTTATGTTTGATTACTAACGGTGTGATGATTGTCTATCAATGACAATATTAGTATCTTTGATATTCCAGCATTATAATTTCTCACATCTAATTCAAATATACTCTCAAGAAATGAACTTAATATTATAATATTAATTTTATCTACTTTTATAAAATTAATATGGCAATCACTTTACTTTGTTGAGGTATAATACATAGGTAACAAAAAAATATAAAAAAAGATTTCCCTTTGTGGTATAGTAAATTTGGAAAC
>CALWOZ010000047.1 GCA_944383305.1 uncultured Clostridia bacterium
CTTTTCTATAAGAGTTTTTATCTACCACCAGCATAGCTGGTGGTTTATATCAAGCCTGTTCGGCGACAAAAAAATAAAAGGTTGTATAAAATACAACCTTTTATTTTTATTTTGCATCTAATGCTTCTTGAGGAAGTTCAATATTATTATTAGATTGTTCAAATTTTAAGTCTAATTCAAAATTTGTAATTTCTAGTTTAAAAGAATCTAATGGTAAGTTTATTAAATTTACTATTGTTTTACCTACAGATTCATTTACTGCATCTATAACATTAATGTTAGCACTTTTTAAATATCCTGTTCCCTTTTCTATGTCTAGTTTTAAGTTTACATTAATGTCTTTATTAATGTCATCTAAGTCTAAATTTATAGTAGATAGCATATTTAATACACCTATGTATTTTAAAGTTTCTTCTATATCTGAAACTTTAACTTGACCTTCTAAAGTATAAACGCTATCACTTTCTGTAACATTAAACGCATTGCCAACAGCTATTAATTCGTCAAAGTACATTGGCTCACTAGATGAAATTAAAACATTATTAAATTCTTCTAAGGATACTTCTTCCTTTGTCCAATTATTATCTCTATTTATGTATCTATATGGTGTATCCCCTTCTTTAGCAAGATAAATATATGATTTATCTTCATTTCCTCCAATAGATATAGTTGTTGTCAAGGCATTTTTTTGTTGTTCTGAAGAATATAAAGAGTCAAATACTATTGACATATCAAATTGTTGATTATTTAATATACTTTTTATATTTGTAGTAATATTACTATGTGTATTTTCAAATACATTAATATTTTGAGCAAATTTTAATATCTCTACTGGATCTTCTATACCAGCTTTTAACTCTTCATTTGAACTACAGCCAACAACTCCTGCTCCAACTACACAAGATAATATAAATAATTTTATTTTTTTTAATAATGACATAACCTTTCTCCTTTAAAATTATATTCTATGTTATAAAATTATTTAATAGTTTATGCTTAATTTTATATATCACATTGAAAATTATACCATATAATTATATATATTACAACTATTAAATACTATTTTAAATAATTTTTTCTTCTATTACTTTTTTTAATAGGCTTTAAAGGTTTGCTATTATATCTGTATCTATTCCTTCTTTTTCGTCTTCTTCTATATTTTACAATATTTCTAACAATAAAAGCTAGGGTGAAAAATGCTATAACAAATATTACTACACCTATTAATAAATATTTTAATATATTTAATATTACTTTAGAAATATCTTTCATTTTTTCTTTTCTTTCTAGTTTAGCTTCATCTATAGTATCTATTTTATTATCGGATAATAAATCTATGCTATAAATAACATTGTCTTCATATACAAAGTTTAAGCTTCCTACTTTATCTCCTATATTTATAGGACCTACAACAGGAATTTGTATATCTGTTATTTTTTGTATTTTAGATACGTCTACATTTTTAGGCAAATTTAATTTAACATTATCTGAAGCTGATAAGTATATTTCTCCAAGAGGTATTTCTTCATTTTTAAATATTTGTACAACTTCTTCTTTGCTTTTATAACTTTCTTTATCAAAAATCTCTTTTTGTTCATAAGAAGAAAATCCATATTCAAATAAAGCTTTTGTGTCGTCATAAACTTTAGTTCCATCATCTTGCATAACAACACATATTAACTCCATATTGTCTTTTTTTGCATAAGTAACTAATGTATTACCTGCTTCGTCTGTAAATCCAGTCTTTCCACCTACACAATATTCATAATAATAAGGAGAAGTTTTTAAAATAAGTTTATTAGAGTTATTTAATATTCTTTCTTCATTTACAATGTTAGTAACTGGTATTGTATAAGTTGTTGTACTTATATAATTAACGAATTCTTCGTTTTTAATAGCCTCTTTCATTATTAATGCCATATCATAACTGGTTGTATAATGGTTATCATCGTGAAATCCGTGGGGATTTACAAAATGAGTATTTTTAGTACCTATTTCTTTTGCTTTTTCGTTCATAAGCTCTACAAATTCTTCTACACTTCCAGATATGTGTTCAGCTATAGCCATACAAACTTCATTAGCCGATGCAAGTAACACTCCGTGTAATGCTTGTTCCATTGT
Organism: uncultured Clostridia bacterium; assembly: GCA_944383305.1. GTDB lineage: Bacteria > Bacillota > Clostridia > Lachnospirales > CAG-274 > Tyzzerella. The sequence continues at coordinate 2,122 of CALWOZ010000047.1, forward strand.
TATTTGTTCATTTTCTCTCATACCTATATGGCTACTTCCAGGTCCTATGTTAAAAACTGCATTATGAGAGTGTGTTAATATGTCTGTTGGGTTAGTATTTTCTATGGCTAATAAAGCTGTCAATATTTTAGTTGTACTAGCTGGATAGGACTTTATATCTTTATCTTTATCATATATTACAATACCTGTTTTAGCGTCTATTAACACGGCAGATTTTGCGGTTAAAGATAGAGGGTCCTCTATTTGTTCATTTTGTTGGTTTTGTTCTGTATTTTGTTCTATTGTTGTTTGTTCAATTTCATTTGCAAAAACATAAAATTGACTAGTATTTGAAACAAAAATCGTATATAATAAAATAAAACAAATAAATTTTTTAATAATATTATAAAAATTCATAATTGAAACCTCTTCCTTTAAAGTATTATTTTTTATTTAAGTCTATATTTTGTTATTATATAACATTTTTTTAATAAATTCAATATTTTAAATTATAATTAAGGAGATTTTATGAAGAATAAATATACAATATTAATGATTATTTTATGTCTTATATCAAGTTTTATTTATATAAGTAAAACTAATAATAAAAAGTCAAATTACACATTTTCTACAAATATTGTAAAATTAGATAATAATTCGCCTGAAAATTTATATACAGAAAATAATGATAAAATAGATGAAAATACTAAAAATAAAGACACAACACCTCTTGACAAAACTTCAAATAATGTACAAAATAATAGTAGTCTTATAAATATAAATAATGCTGATAAAGAAAGTTTAAAAACACTTCCTGGTATAGGTGATACATTAGCTCAAAACATTATTGAATATAGAGAAAATGTCTCTTTATTTTATAATATAGAGGATATAAAAAATGTAGACCGTATTGGTGATAAAATATATGAAAAAATTAAAAATTTAATAACTGTTGATTAAGGAGATAGCATATGGATAGAAATATTTTAGTTGTTGATGATGAAAAACTTATTGTTAAAGGTATCAAATTTAGCTTAGAACAAGAGGGTATGAAAGTAGACGTAGCCTATGATGGTGAAGAAGCCTTACGTTTAGCTAAAGAAAATGAATATAATCTTATATTATTAGATGTTATGCTTCCAAAAATAGATGGACTTTCTGCTTGTCAAATGATAAGAGAATTTTCAAATGTACCTATAATAATGGTTACAGCCAAAGGTGAAGATATGGATAAAATAATGGGTCTTGAATATGGAGCTGATGACTATATTACAAAGCCATTTAATATACTAGAACTTAAAGCTAGAATTAAGGCAATTTTAAGAAGAAGTGTAAAAAAAGTTGAAACACCTGTTCAAAACAAAAATATTATAAAAATTAGAGATATAGAAATAAACACAGAATCCAGACGTGCCTTTATAAACAAAAAAGAAACAAACCTTACAGCTAAAGAATTTGACCTTTTAGAGCTTTTAATGAAAAATATAGGTAAAGTTTATAGTAGAGAAAATCTTTTAGATACAATATGGGGATATGGGTATCCAGGTGATGCTAGAAGTGTAGATGTACACGTTAGAAGGCTTCGTGAAAAAATAGAAGAATGCCCTAGTGAACCAAAATATATTCATACAAAGTGGGGAGTTGGTTACTATTTTCAATAATAAACAAGTAAAATGGTATCAAAGTATTAGGTCAAAACTTTTTATATGTTTTTTCTTTATAAGTTTTTTTCCTTTATTACTATTTTCTAACACAATGAAAGATACGATGAAATCTTATTTTAAAGACATTAATGAAAGAGATCTTCTTTATCAAGCCAACAAAATTTCTGTTATGATACAAGAAGGAAACTATTTATCAAATAATACAAACCAAAATGAACTATTATCTATTTTAGAAGAGCGAAGTATTGAAGAAAATTTTAGAATAATGATTATAGATAGTAGTGGTGTAGTTCTTATTGATTCTAATAATTCTGATGTTGGTAAAACATTTTTAATACCTGAGGTTTTATCATCTTTAAACGGTCAAAGTGAGGCAAATTATTATAAAGAACAAGGTGTAATATACGCATCTAGCTATATAGAAGATTCTTTTTCAAATAAACAAGGTGTAGTTTTATTAATTTCTTCTTTTGAGGACACAGAAGTATTAATAAATGGTGTCACTCAAAAATGGTTTATGCTTACTATTTTTATAAGTATAATTATAGGAATATTTGTATTTTTTACTTCTGAAATCGTAATTAGTCCTATTAAAAAAATACTAAAAAGTATAAACGATATAACTGATGGACAACTTCATCAAAGAGTTAAAATAAATGGAAACAACGAAATAGCACAATTAGGCGAAGCTTTTAATACTATGACTGAAAAATTAGAGCAAATAGACACTTCTAGACAAGAGTTTGTTGCTAATGTTTCTCACGAGTTAAAAACTCCTCTTAGTTCTATAAAAGTTTTAAGTGATTCTATTCTTTTACAAGAGGATATTCCATCTGAAATGTATATAGAATTTTTACAAGATATAAATTCTGAAATAGACAGAATGACAGAAATTGTAAACAATCTTTTAGCATTAGTTAAATTAGATTATAGAGAGGCTGGTCTTAATATAGCTGAGGCTGATCTTAACAAAATGTTAGATGATATATTAAAAAGACTAACTCCTTTAGCAGAACAAAAAAATATTACTTTATCTAAAGAATACATTAAAAATGTAGTCGTAGAAGCTGATGAAATGAAGTTTAGCTTAGCAATATCTAATTTAGTTGAAAATGCTATAAAATATACTGAACCTGAAGGTAGTGTTAAAGTAATTTTAGACTGTGACCATCAAAATGCTTTTATCACTGTTTCTGATACAGGTATAGGTATAAATGATGAAGAACAAACAAAAATATTTAATAGATTTTATAGAGTAGATAAAACTAGAGATAGAGAAACTGGTGGTACTGGTCTTGGACTTTCTATTACTCATTCTACTGTTATATTACACAAAGGAAGTATAAAAGTATCTAGTAAAGAAGGCGAAGGTTCTACTTTCATAGTAAGAATACCTATTAAATTTACTTAAAAATAATTATGATTAATCAATTTTTTATATTTTATATTAAATAGCTATTTCTATTATTTTATTAGATAACTTTATATATCTAAAATAATAAAATTATAGCTTAATTGTATTAACAAGAATAAATTAATTAATACTAGGAGGAAATATGAAAAACAATAAAAAATTATTTCTATTTGGTATAATTTTTGTCATAATATCCATTTGTATTATTGTAGTTGCATCTATTATATTTTCTAAATTAAAAAATACAAGTATAAATAATAATACTGAAAATATTAAAATTTATTATTATAACAAAGTAAATAATACTCTTTCATATGAAGAAAAAAACATTTCTATAAATGATGATAATTTTATAAACAATATATTTGAACAAATGAAAATCGCTCCAAAGTCTACTAGTTTACAATCTGTCATACCTTCAGATTTAGAATTATTAGACTATACTTTAGATAATTCTGTTTTAACAGTTAATCTATCTAATAACTATAATAATCTTTCTGATACAGAAAAATTGATTTTTAGGGCTGGATTTGTTTGGAGTATAACAGAAGTTAATAGTATTAATAATGTTAAAATTTTAATAGATAATGAAGAGTTAAAATATGCTAATAATAAAAATATAGGATATTTAAACCGTGATAACATAATTTTAAATCCTATAATATCTCCTGACAAACTAGAACAAGAAAAAATTATTCTTTATTTTGCAAATTCAGACAATAAACTTGTTCAAGAAAAAAGAAATATAGAAGCAAATCAAAATCAAAGTATGGAGATACACATTATTGAAGAACTTATTGCTGGACCAAAATTAGACGGTAATATTAAAACTGTTCCAGCTGAAACTAAAATTAGAAATATAAAAACAGAAGATAATATATGTTATGTAGATTTAAGTTCTGATTTTATAAATAAAATATCTGGAAATAAAGAACAGGAAAGTTTAGCTATATATTCTATTGTCAATTCTCTAACAAATCTTTCTAATGTAAATAAAGTACAATTTTTAATAGATGGAGAAAAAACAAATCTTTCTAAAGAAAGTGTAGATATTAGTCAACCTTTAGGACGCTATGAAAGCATTATACAAAATATTAGCTAAATACTTATGGAGATATAAAATATAATTATGAAAAGACCTTTATTGTTTATATTAACATTCTTAATCTTTGGCATATTAATCGCCTTTTATATAACTAATTTATATATAATAATAATTTTATTTTTAATTATATTATTTTTATCACTATATATTTCTAAAATATATAAAATAAAATTTCCTCGATATTTAATATTGTTTTCTTTAATTGGCTTTTCTTTAATCCATATAAATAATAAACCTTATTCTTTAGATGAAAAACAAGAAATTAATGCCATAGGATATGTTAAAAATATAAGTAAAACCTCTAATAATAAATATAAATTTACTTTATCTACTAATTCTATTAATATAAATGAAATTAATAATAAGAAAAAGTTAAATATCTTAGTTTATACTGACTATTTAAACAACTTAAAAGTTGGTGCTAAAGTATCTGTTAATGGTATTATATATTATCCTAATAAAAAGTCTAACCCTAATGGGTTTAATGAAGAGTTAAATTATAAAATAAATAATATTACATATAAAATGTACGCTAATAGCATTGATATTTTAAAATATAATAAATTTAAATTATATTTGGCTAATTTAAAAGAAAATATCTGTAATATTTATGATAATATCGTACCTGAAACAGAAAGTAATATTTTAAAAGCAATGATTTTAGGTGAAAAACAATTTTTAGATGATGAAACAGTACATTTATATAGAATTTCTGGAATATATCATATATTGGCAATATCAGGACTTCATATAGGTATTTTATCATTATTTTTAACTAAAGTCTTTAAACTTATAAATAGACGTTTTGGTTATATATTTGTTATTATTATACTAATCTTCTATTGTATGTTTACTGGTTCTAGTCTTTCTACAATGAGAGCAACTATAATGTGTATTACTGTTTTAATATCATATATGATTTATAGAAATTCGGATTTTATATCCTCAATAAGTCTTTCTGCTATTATATTGCTTTTTAAAAATCCATATTATATTTTTGATGTAGGATTTTTATATACATATACTTCTGTTCTATCAATAGCATTTTTAGGTGGCAGAATATGTACTTTATATAATTTAAAGGGTGTTGTTAATTCATTTATCGTTTCATTTTTTGTTACTCTAGCTATTAAACCTATTACTGCATATTATTTTTATAATTTTACACTTTTAGATAGTTTGTTAAACATTATTATTATTCCTTTTGTGTCCATTGTTGTAATTATTGGTTTTTTATCTACAATACTTGGTATGATTGATATATATTTAGCACAGTTTTTAATAGGCAGTGTATATTACATACTTAGATTTTTTACTTATACTTGTAAAGTTGTTGAAAATATTCATTTTAACAATATTATAATAGGAAGACCTTCTATTATGGTAATTATAGGATTGTATATTATGCTAATATTTATAGGATACGCATTTTATGATAAGTATCTTTTAAAGAAAAGGAAAAAATTTATAAATATAGGTATGTCCATTTTTATAGTATGTGTATTTATATCTATATTATCTCCAAAACCTTTTAACATAACTATGTTAGACGTTGGTCAAGGGGATAGTATTGTTGGTATAGGTGATGATGGTGTATTTTTAGTAGATGGTGGTGGTAGTAGTAGCTTTTCTACTGGAGATAGTATTGTTTTACCATATTTAAAAAGTAAAGGTATTAATTGTATTGACTTTGTATTTGTAAGTCATAACGATACTGACCATATAAAAGGTATAATAGAGATTTTAGATGAAATTAATATAAAAAATTTATTTTTGCCTTTAAATATTAGTGTAGATGAAAATTATCTGGAGTTATTAAATATTGCAAATAATAAAAATATCCCTATTTATACTTTACAAAAAGGTGATAAACTTACTTTAGGAAACGATATTGTATTTGACATTATTCACCCTAATAAAGATTTTAGTTCTAAAGATGATAATAATAACTCTCTTGTATTTAAACTAACCTATAAAAACAATTCTATGTTATTTACAGGAGATATAGAAAATAGTGCTGAAAAGTTTATATTAGAAAATAACTTAAATTTATCTGCTGATATACTAAAAATTGCTCATCACGGTTCTAAAACATCTACAAGTGAAAATTTTGTAAAGGAAGTAAACCCTAGTGTAGCTTTAATATCCTGTAAAGAAAGTAACATATATAACCACCCTGCTAAGCAAACTATAAATACACTTAAAAACAATGATATAAGTATATATGGAACTTATAAAAATAATGCTATAAGTATAAACTTTTATAAAGATAAATTTAAAGTAAAATGTATACAAAATGATTTTTAGGAGAGATAATATTGAAAGTTTTAGATACTCATATTAAAAACAAAACTTTTTCAAATATATATCTTATTTTTGGAGAAGAAGAATATTTAAAAAATACATATGAAAAAAAACTTATATCTAGCATTATAAGTGAAGATTTAAAAATGATGAATTTTGATATTTTTGAAGGTAAAAATACTAATGTTTCTCAAATAATAGATGCTTGTGATACTATGCCTTTTATGAGCCCATATAGACTTGTTGTATTAAAAAATACTGGTTTAATCATTGAAGGTAGAAAAAATGATAGCACTTTATTAGAGCAATATCTATCAAGTTTACCAAAAACTACAATAATTATTTTTATAGAAGATAAAATAGATAAAAAATTAAAACTTTTTAAGACTATATCTAAAATTGGTAGCGTTCATCAAATGAATATGTCATCTGAAAATGAACTTGTAAATTGGATATTAAATGTTTTTAAAGACAATAATAAAGATATATCTACAAAAGAAGCTTTATATATGATTAGAAATATAGGTTTTAATATGGAAATATTATTAAATGAAATAAATAAACTTATATCTTTTAAAAATAATAATGATAAAATAACTATTAATGACATAGATACTATTTGTACTAAATCTGTTGAAAGCAAAATATTCGACCTTATAAACTTTATGGCAAATAAAAATATGCAAAGTGCCATATCTATTTATAAGAATTTACTTGTTAATAAAACCTCCCCTTTTATTATATTAAATATGATAGCTAGACAATTTAGAATTATTTTACAAGTGAAATATTTATATAATAAAGGTTATAATATAAATAGTATATCGTCTGAACTTGGACTTAGAGATTTTATTGTTAAAGAAGCATTTAAACAGAGTAAAAATTTTTCTATAAAAATATTATTACAAGCTTTAAACGAGTGTTTAACAACAGACGAAAATATTAAAACAGGTAAAATGTTAGACGAACTAGCTGTAGAATTACTTATAATAAAATATACATCTATTTAATAAACTATTGCAAAAATTAAATAAATCATTTAAAATATTATAGACAATATTAATATATTTAAGAAGGACGGTGATTTTATGGACACTATTCCCCAGTATTGTTTTTTTGAAAAATTAAATATTAGTTATATAGTCCATAAGGTTAGAACACTTCTTAATAATTTGTTTTCTACTTTATATGGACTTTTAAGGAGGAAACAAAATGATAAAAATGTATATTTCATCAAACAATGATATTATAGAAACTAACACTATAACAGATGGTGTTTGGATAAATATGGTTAATCCTACTATGAAAGAAGTTAATCAAATAGCTAATGAGTTAAATATAGACCCTGATTTTATAAACGCTGCTCTAGATGAAGAAGAACGTTCTAGAATAGAACTAGATGATGATAATAATCTTTTTCTTATATTAGTAGACACACCTTGTATATCTAAACATAGAGAATCTAATATATATGAAACTTTACCTATTGGTATAATATCTACTGATAAAGCTATTGTTACAGTATCTCTTAGTGATACCTTAGTTTTAGACCCATTTATTAAAAATCGTGTTAAAACTTTTTATACTTACAAAAGGTCTAGATTTATACTACAAATATTATATAAAAATGCCTCTTTATATTTATACTTTTTAAAAAGAATAGATAAACAAAGTAATATTATAGAAAATGAATTGCATAAATCTATGAAAAATAAAGAGCTTATCCAGCTTTTAACTTTAGAAAAAAGTTTAGTTTATTTTTCTACTTCTTTAAAATCTAACGAACTTGTTATGGAAAAACTTTTAAGATATGAGTTTATAAAAAAATATGAAGATGATAAAGAACTTTTAGAAGACACTATTATAGAAAATAAACAAGCAATAGAAATGGCAAAAATATATAGTGACATATTAGCTGGTACTATGGATGCTTTTGCCTCTATTATATCTAACAACTTAAATATTGTTATGAAAGTTTTAACCTCTATAACTATTATTATGGCTGTACCTACCATTATAGCAAGCTTTTTTGGTATGAATGTACCTATTCCTTTTAGTGATAGTCCTCTTGCTTTTTTATGGATTATATTAGGGTCAATAGGTATATGTTTATTAGTTGGTAAAGTTATGTCTAAAAAGAATATGTTTTAAGTGTATTTTTAATATTTATATTAAAAAAGCGTATTTATAAATACGCTTTTTATTTTTATTTCTTTTTAATAGAATACCCAAACTTTCCAATATAATCTCCTAAAGAATAATATTCTCCATGAGAGTAGCATATTGGCTGGCTTTTATCAAAGTGAAATTTTCCATTTTCATCCATATATTTTTCATCTGCCATAGTAGATACAACGTTAGATACAAACATATGATGAGTACCTAACTCTACTATATCTTTTACTTTACACTCTATATTTATAGGACTTTCTTCTATAATAGGACAGTTTAAATTATGCGCTTTTTTAGCTGTTAAATTCATTTCTTTAAACTTATCAATATCTTTTCCAGATTTTACTCCACAATAGTCAGTTGCAAATGCTAAGTCTTTAGTAGTAAGATTAATAACAAATTCTCCTGTATTTTTTATAATGTCATAAGAGTATCTACTAGGTCTAACTGATATATAAGCCATAGCTGGATCTGTATTAATAGTCCCTGTCCAAGCAACAGTTATTATATTTTTTTGACCTTTTTCATAATCTCCACAAGATACCATAACAACTGGTACTGGATAAAGAACTGTACCTGATTTCCAAATTTGTTTTGACATAAAATTCTCCTTTAATTACTTTATTATTAACATATGTTAAAATATTAAATAGTATTATTATTTTTTAGTTTTATTTTAAAATTAAATTTAAACATAAATTGTGGTAAGGATAATATAACTATTATACCAAAAGCTATAGCACAAGCAATTTTTACAGTTTCAATACCATAAAAACTAGCCATTTTATTATCTGACATTATTATATGTAGTACTGTGTTATATATCCCAGCCCCTGGCACTAAAGTTATTATACCAGATATTAAAAATACTGATATAGGATTTTTTCTAATTATAGCAAAAAGTCTAGAAAAATACGCTATAAAAATTGTTCCCCAAAAATTTGAAAATGTAGAAGAAAGCCCTATTTTCATACATAAAGAATAAAAAAACCAGCCAATAGCTCCTGCTATACCACAATATAAAAGTTCTTTTTTAGGTGTATTAAACATAATAGAAAATGCAACAGTAGCCAAAAATGCCCATAAAGCCTCTAATATTAAATTCATTAGCTTACCTCCCCTATTAAAAATGTACCAAAAATGTTTAACCAAACTAATAAAACTACACCAACGCCTATGGCTATACTTACTGCTGTAACTATTGCTTCAAATATTCTACTACCACCAGATATATAATCTCCTTCAAATATATCTCTAATGGCATTAGTAAAACAAACCCCTGGTACAAGAGGCATAACAGAGCTTATTATTACATTATTTACATCTTTACCTATACCTATATTTAAGTTTATAAGACTTATTATTGCAACAAAAAGTCCACCAAGGCATATTTGTAAAAAATTAGATATATTTTTTTTGCTTAAAAATGTAGTAAATATGTTTAACAAAAATCCTACAATAAAAGCACTTATAGCATCATATATACCACCTTTAAAAAGTAATGAAAAGAAAAAACAAGTAATACCTATTGATAAAGTTACTAATGGTAAAGGATATAGATTACTATTTTCTATAATTTTTAATTTTTCTTTAGCTTCTATTAAATCTATTTCTTTTGATACAAATTTTCTAGATAAATTATTTATCTCCGATATTCTTTCTAAATTCATACTTCTCTTTTTAATCCTGTTAACTTTTGTATGATTTTGTATACATACAAAAAGTCCTGTACTTGTGGCAAATGTTTCACTATTAGTTATATTTAACGATTTTAATATTCGCCCTATTGTATCTTCTACTCTATAAGTTTCTGCTCCATTTTCTAAAAGTAGCCTGCCTACATTAGACACAAAATCTAAAATTTCATTATCTTCCATACTATGCCTCATTATTAATGATTATGATTACACTTATCATCACAACAATGATGATGTTCTAAATTTATACTTTCATCAAAAGCTTGTGGATTTGCAAGAGTTAAAAACTTATAACTAGCTAAAATTGCTGTTTCTTCTTTTATGCCTTCAAAAGCATTTTTAAAATATATTTTTAAAGAATTTATGCCTAATGGACAAGGTATATAAAAGAAAAATTGTTGTTTTAACTTTTTAGCTGTTATATTATTTATATCTAAATTATTTATAAATTTTAAAAATTCTTCTATTTTTTTATTAATAAACTCTGGTGTAGCTATATTTGTATTACTAAGGTTAGACCTAAATAATACATTTTTTTCAAAGTTTAGACTAGAATAATCATCTAATGATACACATACTTTTATAGCATCTGTATATTCATTATAAGGTTTTTTATACACTTGTTTTTTTATTATTTTTTCATTTTTAGCTATTTTTTGTAAAATTTGTTCATATTTACTTTCTATGTTATTTTCTATATTTTCATACATAGAAAAATCTTTATTTTCTATCATTTCACAAGTATAATAATACATATCCTTTAATACAAAGTCATCTTTAAATAAATAATCTGTATCTACTGAAAAATTATATATAGCTAATATATCCATTAAACAACCATATATAGCTCCTATATCCCCTATTTTATTACTATATTTTTGCCCTATGTTATCAAGACTTTCTAAAAGTTTTAATAATTCATCTTCATTAAGATTATCATACTTTTTATTAAATATATCTAAAAGTTGTTGTTTTTCTTCAACATTTTCTAAATAATAAAATGGTGCAAATTTAAGTTTTAAAGTTTCTATTGTAGCATCAACCATTTTTTCAGTAGCTTGTTCAAATAAAATATTTAAACTTCTATTTATATATTCTCTATAATTATCTTTTGTCATACTACAGTTTATTATAGATAATAATAAACCTCCATTTTCTTCTAGTGTGTTATTTTTTTGTTCATCTTCTAACATTTTATATACTTCATTTAAAACAAGCTGTGGTTCAAATTTAATGTCTTTATCTAGTTTTACAACTTTCATTTGATAATAATCTGATATAATAGATACTAATAAATCTGAAAACTTTAAAGTTGCTATTAAAGGTAAGCTTAACTTTTCTATTTTTTCTATATCTTTTTTTATATCATTAATAAACTCTTCTCTTTTATCAAAATCCAAAGATATTACATTTTTTATATTATAAAAATAACTAGGTAGCTTATTTTTTATAACTTTTATATTATCTTCTATATCTTCATAGCTATCTTCATTAAAATATAATCCTATTTCATATATATTATTTAAAATATTTAAAGAAAGCTTGTCTTTTATATATTCTATGGCTAAAATATCTAATTCTTTTTTATTCATATAAAATCCTCCGTTTCTTTATATAATATAACATAAATTTAACATATTTTAAACACATTTTAAAAATTATTTAATCAAAAATAGACTAATCTACTTATATATGTTAAAATATTATAAAAGGAGTGAATTAAATATGTTTAATGTAATAATAGCAGATTTAGAAGAAAGTCACACTCTTGGTATAAAATCCTATATAGACAGCAACTTCTTACAGCTTAAAATAAAAAATACTTTTTCAAATGAAAAAGAATTTTATAAATATATAAAAAATAATACTGTTGACCTTATAATTATGGAGGTAAGATTTTTAGGTATTGAATTTTTTAAAAAAATGAGCGAAATTTCTTCATTGTACAAGGATACAAAATTTATTGTATATGGCTCTATGTCAGATATGGACTATTTAGAAAAGTCTTTAGAAATTGGAGCTATTTCATATACTATAAGACCTGTTAGACCTCTAGATTTAGCTAAATGTTTAAATTCATACTTAGACTATATGAAAGCTAAAGAAACTTTAAAAAAAGAAGAAAAAATGCTAGATATGGAGTATATACAAAATTTTAAATTATTTGAAGATAAATTTTTATCGGTTTTAATAAAAGAAAGTGTTTTTGATAAAGAGGAAATTAAATCTAGTTTTGAATATTTTGATATACATATCCCATCTCCATATACAGTTGCATTATTTAGAATTGATTCTTTTAGAAAATACATTATAAATAAATCTCAAAAAGAAAAGCATCTTATAATTTTTAAAATTTTAAAAATTATAAACTCTAATATTACAAATGCTAAAGCTTTTATAAATCTTTTTAATGAAGTTGTGGTAATATTAGGTGGAGAAAATGACTTAGATACTTTATTAGATGAAATGATTAATATAAAACAAACTATTAAAGAAGAAACTGATATATTAGTATCTTGTGGTATAGGCAGAACATACGAAGAGCCAGATAAAATACATACCTCTTTTTTAGAGGCTAATGCTGCCCTTAGATACCGTTGTATAGTTGGCTATAATTCTGTTATATCCATAGAATATGTAGAGACAGAAAATACATTTACTGCTAACTATCCATACGAAAGAGAAAGACTTTTAGTATACACTGCAGTTATAGGTGAATATGAATATTGTTTAAAATTATTAGATGAAATATTTAGTCAAATAAATCTTTATAAACATAAATTTGAAAATATTTTACCACAAATTATTATGTCTATACTTATATCTATTAATAGAAATGCCTTTGAACAAGGGTTAAAAATTAAACCTATAAATAAGTTTTTTGACACATCTAAAGTATTATCATTAAAAAATACCAATGAAGCATATGAATTTTTAAAAGACAATTTAAAAGTATTTTGTTCTTATATAAATGATTTTAGAAAAAATATAGAAGATAAAGCTTTTGAAAAAGCTATCGAATATATAAAACAAAATTTTGTTAAAAATATAAGTTATAAAAGTTTAGGTAGACAACTTAATTATAACATTAAATATTTTAAAAGAATCTTTGAAGAACGTACAGGGCAACATATAGATGACTATATCGCTAGAATTAGAATAGATAAAGCCAAAGAACTTATTTTAGAAACAAACTTGACAGATGATTTAATAGCCCTTAAGATAGGCTATGATGATGTTAATGTGTTTAGACATACCTTTAAAAAATTAGAAGGTATTTTAGCTGGAGATTTTAGATATATAAAAAAAGATTTAAAAAAATAAATTTAATTAGTTTTTTTGATACTTTGTATCAAAATAAACAGCTATTATTTTTCTTCAATACTATTGCAATTTTTATTTATTTTGACCCTTTGCGCCAAAAATATTGTAACTTAAAAATTGCAATACACAAAAAGTGAGTTTATAAATTTTATCTTAAATAATAATAATAATTGAAATTAATAAAATTAGAAAGAGGACATATTATGAATTTAGGCAAAATAGCCTTTACAACATTAGGTTGTAAAGTTAATTTATATGATACAGAAGCTATGATAGAGCTTTTTGAAAAAGAAGGATATACTCTTGTAGATTTTAATGAATTTGCAGATATATATGTTATTAATACTTGCACTGTTACTAATTTAGGTGATAAAAAATCTAGACAAATGATTAGACGTGCAAAAACTTTAAATCCTAATAGTATTATTGTTGCTACTGGTTGCTATTCACAAGTAGCCCCAGAAGAAGTTTCTAAAATAGAAGGTATAAATATTGTTATTGGTACTAAAAATAGATTAGAAATAGTAGAAACTGTAAAAAAATATCAAGAAGAACATAAAACTGCTGTTTTAAATACTGTATCTGACATTATGAAAGAGCGTGTGTTTGAGCCCTTGTCTATATCTAAGCTTAAAGATAGAACAAGAGCTTATTTAAAAATTCAAGAAGGTTGTAACCGTTTTTGTACTTATTGTATAATCCCTTTTGCTCGTGGACCTGTCAGAAGTAGAAATCCAGAAGATATTATAAACGAAGTTGAACAACTAGCTAAAAATGGCTTTAAAGAAATTGTTTTAACTGGTATACACATACTATCTTATGGTTTAGATTTAAAAACAACTAACTTTATTGATATAATTAAAAAGGTGCATAAAATAGATGGTATAGAACGTATAAGGTTTAGCTCAATAGAGCCTCTTGTTGTAACTGATGAATTCATAGAAGAAATGAAAAAACTCCCTAAAGTTTGTGACCACTATCACTTATCCTTACAAAGTGGCTGTAACAAAACTTTAGAAAGAATGAAAAGACAATATACTAGAGAACAATATGAACAAGCAGTTATAAAACTTAGAGAAGCTTTCCCAAATGTTGCTATTACAACAGATATGATAGTTGGATTTCCTGGCGAAACAGAAGAAGATTTTATAGATAGCTATAATTTTGCTAAAAAAATAAAAATAACAAAAATACACGCTTTTCCATACTCTGCTAAAAAGGGCACTAAAGCTGCTTTATTTGATAATCAAATACCTAATAATATAAAAAATATAAGAAATAAAGAAATGATTAATCTTTCTAACTCTCTTAATATAGAATTTTTAGAAAGTATGTTAAATAAAACTATGCTTGTACTTTTTGAAAGAGAAAAGGAAAAAGGTATATATGAAGGTCATACTACAAACTATATTAATGTGACTGTTAAAAGTGATATTAATATTATAAATCAAATATTAAATGTAAAACTTATAGATATAGTTAAAGAAGAGAATATGTTAGGTGTTATTTGCCAATAATATATAATGATTAATAAGGTTGTATCTACAACCTTATTTTATATTATTTTTTATAATTAATCTATTCTTTACTATTCATAAAGAAAATTATAAATAAGAATTTGTTTTGATAACATTGCAATTTATTTTTTTGTCACAAAGCGTCAAAATAAATAAAAATTGCAAAAATCTTGAAAAATAATATTAGAAATAGCTGGTTTTAATACGAATTATTTAAAATATTTTTACAATTATTTTTTAAAAAGTAATTGCAATAATATTTAATTTGTATTATTATTATTACAGTAAGTAATGTTCGGATTTTTATTTAATTTTAGGAGGTACTTTTATGAATGAAAAAGACTTATCATTAACTCAAAAATTTGATGCTTATCAACCAGCTGAAAAAACAAAAGTAGATTTAATGCTAACAGATGTAAAAAATGCTATGTTAGAAAAGGGATATAACCCTGTTAATCAAATTGTAGGTTATATATTATCTGGTGACCCTACTTATATTACTAGCCATAAAAATGCTAGAATCAACATTAGTAAAATTGAAAGAAATGAACTTTTAGAAGAAATTGTTAAAAGCTACTTAAATAGTCTATAATACTGGGAGAATAAAATTGAGAATATTAGGATTAGATTTTGGACAAAAAACTATTGGAGTTGCTATAAGCGACCCTTTTGGTTGGACTGCTCAAGGTGTTGAGATTATA
>CALWOZ010000048.1 GCA_944383305.1 uncultured Clostridia bacterium
AAAAAGCCCCATTTATAATAAGAGAGATACAAACAGATAATGGAGTTGAATTTACTAATCTTCAAAGAAAAGAACAGAGAGAAACAATGTTTGAAATGATATTAAGAAAATTAGATATAAAATATACAAGAACAAGAATAGCTACACCAAGACATAATGGAAAGGTAAAACGCCAACATAGACAAGATAGTGAGAGATTTTATAAGTACTTAAAAATGTTTAATTTAGAAGATGGAAGAAAACAATTAGCTAAATATCAAGTTAAATCAAACAATTATATAAAAACTTGTTTAGGGTTTAAATCACCTAATCAAGTAGTAGAACAGTATTTAGGTGTATTTTAATTATATATAAATTTACTATATTATCATAAAAAACAAAGATAAGATAGTAGTATTTTATACTTATTCTTATCTTTGTTAAAAAATCTTTTAAGCGTAACCTATGTTTGATACTTTAACAAAAAGAAGTTATGATCCTCTTTTTATAGCTAATTTTAAAAATTTTTTAAATTTATTACTGGCTACTATATTATACATCTTATTCTATTTTCTTTAATAATTCCTGAAAACTTAAATATACATTTTTATTAGGATTATTTTTAAGTTGTTTAACTTCTTGAATTGCTTCCAATATTTGCATATTATTTATATTTGTTTGTGCCATAAAATCACCTATAATAATATTATAATATATATGTATATTTATCTTATATAATCTTATTTATATTATCAATAATTAACAGTAAAAAAGAGAGTGGTTACACTCTCTTTTTTACTATCTTTCCACTCTACAAAACCATTCTATTTAACTACAACCATATGAACAGTACTTTTACTAATGCCAAATTTTTTAGCTGTTTCTCTTACAGTAGCATTTTTATTAATAATAAAATTAGCAACGTCAATTGCTCTTTGTTCAATATAAGGTTTCACAAAACTCCTCCTAAAAAATAACCTGTTTAATTATATGAGATTATTTAAGATATATGCTATTTTACGAGTATTTTTTAAATACTATTATTAATATAGTTTATAATTTTTTATCTAATTGTACATCATATAGTTTTTTATAAATTCCATTATTTAAAAGTAGCTCTTGGTGAGTTCCACTTTCTTTTATTTCTCCTTTATGCATAACGATAATTTTATCTGCGTGTTGTATAGTAGAAAGTCTATGAGCGACCATAATAGTTGTTCTATCATTCATTAAAGTTTCTAAAGCATTTGTTATTAAACTTTCTGTTTCTGTATCTATGTTAGATGTAGCTTCGTCTAATACTAATATTTTAGGGTCATAGGCTAAAGTTCTAGCAAATGACAAAAGCTGTCTTTGACCAGCAGAAAGAGTACTTCCTCTTTCTGTTACTGGTTCATCATATTTATATTTTAGTTTTTCAATAAAATTGCTAGCATTAACTGTTTTGGCCGAATTTATAACTTTTTCCATTGATATATTTTCATTATTTAAAGAAATATTGCTTTTTATATCTCCTGTAAAAATAAATACATCTTGTTGTACTTGACCAATAGCTGCTCTTAAAATATCAGTATCTATATCTTTAATATTAACACCATCTATTAATATTTCTCCTTTTTGAATGTCAAAGTATCTTCCAATTAAGTTTAATATAGAAGATTTACCAGCTCCTGTAGCTCCAACAAAGGCTACTTTTTCTCCTGGATTTATTGTAAAGCTAACATTTTTTAAAATATAATCTTCATTTTCATATGCAAACCAAACATTTTTAAATTCTATTTTACCTTTTATGTTTACATCTTTTGGATTTTTAGGCGAAACTATATCTGGTTTTTCATCTAAAACAGAAAATATTTTTTCAGAAGATGCAATGGAAGATTGTAAAGTACCAAACTGTTCTGCTAACTCTTGAATTGGTTCAAAAAACGAATTAATATAACTTATAAAAACGTATAAAGTCCCAACAGATAAAGTTCCATTTAAAACAGATGTGCTTCCGTTTCCTATTATAATAACTAGAGCTATCATTGATACAAAGTAAATACAAGGTCTAAATATGGCAAAAGTCATAACTTCGCGCCAGTTTGCACGGTATAATTCTTCACTTTTATTTTCAAATTCTTCATATTTTTCTTTTTCTTTTGCAAAAATTTGAATTAATTTCATACCAGAAATATGTTCTGCTAAAAAAGTATTCATCTCTGTTATTTTATTTCTTGTAACACGGTATGCAACTCTAGAAAAATGCTTAAATGTAAAAGTTAAAATTGCAACAACAGGTAACATTAAAAAGGATAATAAGGCAAGTTTTACATCTTTATAAAACATAACTACTGCAAATCCAAATATTTTTACAACATTTTTAAATAATTTTATTAAAATAGTTGTAAATAGTTCATTTATAGCCTCTGTATCGTTTGTAACTCTTGTAACTAATTTTCCAACTGGCTCTTTGTTAAAAAAGTTTATAGAAAGACTATGTATATGTTCAAAAACTTGTTTTCTCATTTTAAAAATAATATTTTGCCCCATATTTTGTAGCAATAATGTGTTTACTACATTTAAAACAAATCCAATTAACATAATTAAAAGATATATTAAGGCAGCATATAAAATACCAATAAAGTCATATGTTCGTAAGGCTTTTAAATCTTCTTTATTTAATAAAACACCTTGAGTAGATACAATTTCTTCTAATTCTTCATTAGTGGCATTTTTTAACTCTTGGGTTTTTTCTTTATTTATTTTTTCAATCATATAATATTTGTCATCAAATATGACTATTTGATACAAATTATTATTTTTAATTTGACTTTCATCAAATTCTTTAGTAAGCCAAATATTTTTATATAAAACAGCTTTTTCACCATTTTCTGTTGTTTCTATGTATGGATTAGCGTATCCATTAATGTTATTATCTATAGCATTACCAATAATAATTGGTCTATATAATTCTATAACAATAATAAAGAGGACTAATATAGTAGCAAAAAACATAGTCCACTTATGTGGCTTTAAATATTTTAATAATTGTTTCATATATTTTCCTCCTTATATATTATTTATATCTTTATCAAGATTTTTTTCTCTTTTTTCCAATGCTTCTTCAAGTTGTTGTTTTTCAAACATATCTTTATAAATACCGTTATTATTAATAAGCTCATTATGACTTCCAACTTCTCTTATTTTTCCATTATCTAAAACCATAATAATGTCTGCATTTTTTATTGTTGATATACGATGAGCTATTAAAATAGTTGTTTTACCTTTTCTATTTTCTTTTAAGTTTTTAAGTATGCTTTCTTCTGTATTTGTATCAACTGCCGATAGTGCATCATCTAAAATTAAAATAGGAGCATCTTTCATTAAGGCTCTAGCTATAGAACTACGTTGTTTTTGTCCACCAGATAATGTTACTCCCCTTTCACCAACTATGGTTTCATAGCCTTCTGGAAAATCTATAATATTGTCGTGGATACAAGCAGCTATTGTTGCTTTTTTTATCCTCTCCATTTCTTCATTTTCAACACCAAAGGCAATATTAGATTTTAACGTATTAGAAAAGAGAAAGTTATCTTGTGGTACATATGCAATATTTTCTCTTAAAGTTTTTAAAGATATATTATTAATATCTTTATCATCTATAAAAATCATTCCGTCATTTGCATTATAAAGATGAAGTAAAAGATTTACAAGTGTACTTTTACCATTTCCCGTTTTTCCTATTATGGCTAAAGTTGTACCAGCTTCAACCTTTAGATTAATATTACTTAAAGTAGGTTCGCTATCGCCTCTATGGATAAAAGTAAGATTTTTAAATTCTATTTTACCTTTAATTTTTTCAAGATTTTCTACATTTTCTTTATCAAAAATTTCTGGTTTTTCATCAAATACAGCTTTTATACGCTTTAAAGATGCTCCCCCTTGTGAAAGCATAGTAATAGTTTCACCACAGGCAAGCATAGGCCAAACAAGCATTGATACATATTGATTAAACGCAACAAATTTTCCTAAAGTTATTTCTCCTATTAAAGCTAAATATCCACCATAAACAAGAGTTATTAAACTACTCAAACCAATTATTACGTCTAATAAAGGCATAACAACCGCTTGTAATTTAACAACACTAAGATTTTTTTCTTTTGATAATAAATTAGCTTTTGAAAATCTTTTAAATTCTTCTCTTTCTCTAACAAAGGCTTTTATGACACGAACACCAGAAAAGCTCTCTTGAACAAAATCTGCCATTGAAGATATTGCTTCTTGAGATTGTTTAAATCTCTTTTCCATTAGTTTACCATAATAAATTTCACTAACACATATTAAAATCATAGGTATAACTGCTATTAATGTCAATTTAATATTTACATATACCATCATTTGAACAACAACCATTAATGTCATAACAGTAGCATCAAATATACTTATAACAGTAGGACCTATTGCTTTTCTAACTGCTGTCAAATCACTTAAAAATCTTGTCATTAAATCTCCAGCTTTATGCTCATTAAAATATTCAACACTCATCTTTTCTAAATGATTAAACATACCATTTCTTATTTCTTTTTCTATATTACGAGCAGCACCAAAAATGAAAAAACGCCAAAAAAAACGTCCTATTGCTATAACTGCCCCAACGCCTATAATTGACAATATATAAATATATACTTTATTCATATTAATAGTATTTAAAGTTAAACCGTCTATTATGGTACCAGTTATTTTGGGTACTAATAAGTTCATAAAATCTACAATAAATAATGTTAAAACACCTGCAAAGTATCTATATTTATATTTTTTTAAGTATTGTAACATAAACTTAAATG
This sequence comes from uncultured Clostridia bacterium, assembly GCA_944383305.1. GTDB lineage: Bacteria > Bacillota > Clostridia > Lachnospirales > CAG-274 > Tyzzerella. The sequence goes on from CALWOZ010000048.1 coordinate 4,806, forward strand.
ATTGCATATTCCTCTTATCCCCCTTATAAAATTTTTTTAATTATATCAAAAATTTGTAAATAAGTAAAGTATGTAGCTAAGCATATATTATAAAATCACTACACCTAAAATTTATTTAACTTAAAGCAATTTTTTGGTACTTTAAAACAGCTATTACTATTATTCTTTAATAGTTTTTTGTTTTAAACACAAAGTCATAACTTAATTATATTAATAAGCTATATAAATAAATTTATTTATATAGCCCTAAAAAATAAGTATATCTTTCTTATTAAATATATAAAAATTGTATCTAATAAACTTTTATATATTTTTAAAAACTTTTCCAACTTCATCCATAAAAGAATCTATATCTTTAAATTCTTTATAAACAGATGCAAATCTTACATAAGCAATTGGGTCTAAATTTTTTAATCTTTCCATAACCATTTCGCCTATATCCTGACTATTTATTTCTTTTTTTGCAGTAGTATATATTTTATTTTCTATTTCTTTAACTAGCTGTTCAATGTCATTCATTGATATAGGTCTTTTGTTACACGCTAATAAAACCCCTTTTAAAAGCTTATCTGTATCAAATCTTTCTCTTGTTAAATCTCTTTTAACAACAGATATTGGTATTATGTCTAGTTTTTCATATGTATTAAATCTTTCATTGCATTTTTCACAAAGTCTTCTTCTTTTGATGATTGTATTTTCTTCCATACTCCTAGTGTCTATAACTTTCGTATCTTCATTATAACAAAAAGGGCATCTCATTATATGTTCTCCTTAAAATATAAATTTAATATAATACTTTTATTTTAATAATTAATTTAAACTTTTTATAAAATAAATTAAAAGTTTAATTGTTAATAATATTTTATATATTATATCATATATAAAAAGAAATTAATAGTATTTTATATATTTTTTAGTATATAAGTTGAAAAAAGTCCGCATATACAGTATAATACAAACAAAGATAATTTTTAAACTAAGCTAAAATTTTTAATCATTTTTAAATATAGGGGGTATATATATGATTAATATAGCTATTTGTGATGATAATGCTTCTGGTTGCTCAGAAATAGAAAATATATTACTTAAATATGCCATCAAAAATAATTTAAAATTCAATATTGATATCTTTTATTCTGGTGAACAACTTTATAAATTTTTAAATAAAGGTAATACGTATAATATAATATTTCTTGATATAGAACTTGGTAAATTAAGCGGTATACAACTAGGATTAAAAATTAGGGAAGACCTTGCTGATGAAATAACAAAAATAATATATATTTCTTCACACGAAAGCTATGCAATGAAACTATTTGACATAAGACCTTTTAACTTTTTGATAAAACCTATAAATGAAGATAAATTAATAGAATTATTAGATAAAATTAGAGTTATATTAAATATAGATTATAATGTTTTTTATTATAAAAAAGATAAAATATTAAATAAAATATACATAAAAGATATATTATACTTTGAAGGCTGTAATAAAAATACTAAGTTAAATACTTTAAAAGAACAGATTTTGATTAAAGATAGCTTAAAAGACATATTTGATAGATTATATAAATATAACTTTTTTTATTCTCATAGATCATATTTAGTAAATTATAATTCTATAATAAAATTTGAAAGTGACAGGTTAATTGTAGCAAATGGGGATATTATACCTATAAGTCAACCACGAAGAAAATATGTTAAAAATTTGCAAATAAAATTTAGTAAGGAGATTTAATTTTTGGAACAATTTTTACTTAAAGATTTTTTTAGATATGTTCTCTACTTTATGTTTAACGGCATAAATATTTTTATAATATTTCTTTGTGTTAAAACATTTATTCTAAAAAGTGACATTTATAACTCTAAAATAGAGATAATTTCTTACTTTTTATATTGGTTTGTATATAGTTCTCTATATTTTTTAATAAAGGTACCTATATTAATAATGTTTCTTAATATATTATCCCTATTTTTACTTTTATTTAATTATAAAATAAATATTAAAAACAAAATAATTTTATCTATAACAATATATATTTTATTTGCTATTATAGAAACTTTTTGTGCTGTTATAATCAATAATACTAGTTATTCTATATATAAAGTTGGATATATTAACCCACTAGAAATGTTATTAAGGTCTTTTTTATATTTAACTATATTTATTTTTATAAGAAATTTAAAAATATTAAAATTTAATATAGAAGTGCCTATAAAATTGTGGTTACCCTTTTTTATAATGCCTATAATTAGCATAATTTCTTTAGTATATTTTTTTACTACTAAAGTTTTTAATATAACAGAAATATTAATCTATTTTATTATAATATTTTTCTTAAATATTAATATGTTCTACCTATATAATATAGTTTCTAGAAGTATAAAAGAAAGGTTAGAATTTATCTTTTTACAAGAAAAAAACAACCTTTATGTTAAACAAGTTAAAATGATTAGTAATACATTAGAGATTACTAGAGCATTTAAACACGATTTAAACAATCATCTAATAACTGTCAAAAACCTAATTATACTAGATAAAAAAGATGAAGTTTTAGAATATATTGATAAAATATTTAATGTAGGTAAACTAAAAAATGACTATATTAATACTGGTAATGTTGTAATAGATAGCATATTAAACTTTAAACTACAACAACTTAACGATTCACATCTAAAGTTTGAGTATAATATACTTGTCCCAAATAATCTAAACATTGAAGATTTTGACTTAGTTATTATTTTAAGCAATATATTAGATAATGCTATTGAGGCAAATTTAAAAGATTTACCAATTGAAAAATTTATAAACTTAAAAATAAAATTTAATAAAGGTAGATTACTTATAAATTTATCAAATAGTTTTGACGGTATTTTAAAATATAAAAATAATAAAATTATAACTAAAAAATTAAACAAAGACGGTATGAATGGTATTGGATTAAAGAATATAAAAAAAGTGGCTAATAAGTATAATGGTTTAGTAAATATAAATACTTATAAAAATATATTTGAAATAGATATAATATTATTCACAGATAGTAATAACTAAAAAAATTCACAAATATTTTTTATATTAATTCACTCTAAAAAATATATAATTGACTCCCTTAATATGTTTTTTATATAATTTTATGATATTATATTAACAAATCTAAAAAATAAATGAAAGGAGTTTATCAATATGAAAAACAACAAATTTTTTGTAAAAGCTTTAACATTATGTTCTACGTTAGCTTTCGCTGTAACTAGTCTTAACATTAACACAACTTGTCTTTTCAACGTTCATCAACCAAAGTTACCTACAGATGCTAAAAAGCTTCGTAAATTTTAATTATGAATAATCTCTCAAATAAATTAGTTTCTATATTTATAAAAAATAATATTATCGATGAAAAAGATAAAGAAATTTATATTTATGGACTAAATCAAGGTATAATTATGATATTTAATATTATAACTGTAATAATAATAGGTATAATATTAAATATGCTATTTTTGAGTTTATTATTCATTATTACTTATATACCTATAAGGGTATATGCTGGTGGATTTCATTGTAGGACACAAACAAAATGTTACATATTTTCTGTAATTATGCAAATATGCGTATTATTATTATGTAAAGTCCACTTTTTAAATGAAACTATCTCTATTTTAACTATATCTATAACTGGTAGTATAATTGGTTTCTTATTATCTCCAGTAGAAGATATAAACAAAAGGCTAGATGACTTAGAGGTTAAAGTCTATAAGAAAAAAGCTAGAACAAATATTATTATAATCCAATTTTTAACTTTATTAACTTTAAAATATAGTGAATATTCATTAATTATGGCTTTAGCCATATGTTGTAGTGGACTTATGTTAATATTGGGGAAAATATATAACATAATCTATACTAAAAAGTTAATTGAAAGTAAACAATAACCAAGATTATTTTTATAATCTTGGTTTTATTAATTTCAATTAATATATGATTCAAGATAAAATCATAAATAATGTTTTTTTATTTTATGCTTCCAGAACCTTTTATTTTTACATTACATCTAACGTTAAAATCTACATAATCATATATATTATTAGCTTTTAAGTTATATTTATCGTATAAATCATAATTATTTTTCCTTATAAGCTCTTTTAGACCTATCAAATCTACATTTAATTGTTTTATATTTTTAATAGAATTATCTATTTCTAATTTTACATAGTTAGATATTTCATCTTCTATCATTTTGTACTTTTCTGTTTCTATCATTATGTTTTTACCTAACATATATTCTGATATATTGCCTTGTATGTTAACAACAAAATCACACATTATTTTATTATCTGTTTCATAAAAATTTTTTTCTACTTTCTTTTTAAATATAGTAGTTGATACATATCCATCTTCAAATGGTATAGATATTTCTCCTAAAGATTTTCTATCTATTATCCATAAAAGACCTTTAGTTATTGCATCATCTAAATATGATATATATTTACTATCTTTTAATGCTATTAGACCTGTTAATCTTACATCATTATCTACAATTTCTATATTAGGAATAGCCGTATCACCTATTGATAACAATTGCTGTATAATATCCTCTAAATTTACACTATAAGTAAAAGATGAATTCTTTTTATTATTTTTATAAAAATCATTTATATAAATCCCAAGCATTTTTTCATCTTTAGGTATAGTTTGTAAAATTTCTTCTGCTCTTCTTGTTGTTCCAAGTACTATAATTTTTCTGCTTATTTCATTATTTCTCTCTAAAGAGTCTATTACTTCTCTTAATAAAATCTCGTCTTCTAATATATCCTTACCTAAAACAACTACTTTTGTATGACCATAGTATAAATTTTTACTCATATAAGTATCTATTAGATCTATTGTAGATGCAACAGATGAACCCTCTGCCTTTTTTATAGCTTCATTTACACTATTTTGAGATTTATTTTTATTCATAGGGTCAGTATTGCCACTTTTTTCTTCTTCTGATACTTCAGGCATAGCCATAGACACAATAAATCTTTTTTCTTCTCCAGTTTTTTCTGTGTTAGTGTCATTTTCTTCTAAATATTTGTCAATACCAATAGCTAAAACTAATGCTCTTTCTTCTATTTCTACTTTATCAAAACAACCAGTTAAAAAGCTACTTAAAAATAAAAAAACAAAAACAATTTTAACTATTTTCATATTTTAACCCCCTTACTTTAGCTATAACATATAAAACTAAGGGTAATATAAATATATAAAATAATCCAAAAGTAATGTAAAATATATTCATTATTTTATAAACCATAGTTATATTGTTAGGTAAAAACGATATTAAATATACTATTGGTATACATATACATATAAATGTTGTATGTGTTCCTATTTTTACTATATCTTTAAATATTAATGATGAAAAAAACATACCAGCGTTAATCATCATAAATATTGATATTATCCAAAAAGTCATTATTAAAGCATCTTGTCTTTCTATAAAAGATCCTGGCAAATCTATTGTATCCATTATTTCAAGTACAGGCCACATTTGATGAATAATGTCATATTTTCCAAATCTAGCTATTGTTATAAGACTAATAATAGTCATTATTATTCCAACTATTATTATAGCATTTATACTAGCTTTTTGTATTTTTTCTTTTTCTTTAACATATGGATATACTAAAAATATAAACTCTATACCTGTAAAATAAAATATCATATATGCTCCACCTTTTAAAGCTTGCATAGGAGTCATTTCTTTAAAAAATGGCTTTAAATTTGAAAAGTCTATATCAAATACAGCTATAAAAAATACAAATGCAAGAGGTATAAAAACAACAAAAATAAGTATTTCTGCTATGCGCCCTCTAGCCTCATATCCCTTACTTGCCATATATGCCCCAATGAGTAACATACTAAGAGATATAACCCAAAAAGGTGTGTTAAAAAGCATTATTTCTTTTAATATTTCAGAAAATATTCTTATTTCCATTGCTACACCAATTATTATTTTTATAATAAATCCAATACTTACTAATATTCCTAAAGGTTTTCCTAAAATTTTACAAACATAATCTACAAAGTTATCATTAGGATATATTTTTGCCACTTGATTTATTAAAATCAAACAAAATAGTGAAAACAAAAGTCCTATTAAAATAAGTATCCAGCCGTTTTGTCCACCTAATTGTACTACCTTTTGAGGTAAAATAGTTATTCCCATTCCAAATATATCCAGTATTAAAAGTAATTTTAATTGTCTTATAGTAATAAAGTTATTATCTGAAAACATTTCTCCCCTCCTTAATTTATATCTTCTTTTTTATTTTTCTTCAAATTTAATCTTATTTTTTGACTATCTCTAGCAAAAATAGGTCTTTTTCTAAGCATAAATATTGGTAGTTTTAATATAGTATCTTTAATGTCATTAAGTCCGTATTGTTTTACTGTTACAAATGGATATAAATAAGGTATACCAAAGCTTTTTAATGTTACTAAATGTATAAGACAAATTAATATGGCTAGCCAAAAGCCAAAAAATCCTAAAATAGAAGATAATATTATTATAAAATATTTAGTAAGCCTATACCCAGCCACAAGAGCAATATTTGGTATTGCAAAGCTACAAATAGCCGTAAGTGATATTACTATAACTACTATTGGACTAACAATGCCTGCTTCTACGGCTGCTTGTCCTATTATTATCCCACCTACTATACCAAGTGTATTACCTGTTGCTGCTGGTAGCCTAATGCCTGCTTCTCTTAGTGTTTCAAAGGCTAGCTCCATTAATACAATTTCTAAAACTGCTGGTATAGGTACAGATTGTCTAGCTTCTGCCATTTTTAAAATAAGTTCCATAGGTATCATAGCTGGGTGATATACAGCTATGGCTATATATAATCCAGGTAAACAAACAGCTAAAAAACCAGCTATATATCTTATTATTCTTATAAAACTCATTATTTCCCATCTTTGATAATAGTCCTCTGAAGCTTGATAAAAACTAACTAATATAGTGGGAACTATTATAACAAATGGTGTGTTATCTACGACTATGGCTATTCTTCCCTCTAAAAGTGCTGCCGCTACTTTATCTGGTCTTTCTGTTAGCTGCATTTGTGGAAAGGGTGATTTATAGTCATCTTCTATAAATTGCTCTATATATCCACTATCTAGTATACCATCTATATCTATCATATTAATACGTCTTTCAACTTCTTTTAATATTTCTGGTCTAGCTATATCCTCCATATACATTAGACCTACGTCTGTTTTGGTTCTTTTGCCTATTCTCATTTGTTTTAACTTTAAATTTGTATCTCTTATTCTTCTTCTTATAAGAACCGTGTTTACTCTAAATGTTTCTGTAAAAGCCTCTTTAGACCCTTGTACGACTACTTCTGTATCAGCTGGTGAAACACTTCTTCTAGGGAAGCCTTTTGTTGATAAAATAATAGCCTTTTCAAAACCATCTATTAATAATAACGTATTCCCTGATAATATTTCATCTATTACTTTTTCAAAGTTTGTTTCTTCAAAAAAGTCTGCAGTTGCTATACCACCATTTTTCAAAGCTTCAAATATATTTTCTTTTAACTCATCTCCTGTTGGTTTAACTTGCCTTATATCTATTATAAGTATGTCCATAAGTTCATCTATAAATGCTCTATCTGTCATTACGTCTATATAACTTATATACAAATTAGTTTCTCTATTTTCTCCAACGGGAAATTTTCTTTTTACTATATCTCCAAAATCTTTAAATCTTGTGTCTAAATATTTTATATTTTTATCTATATCCTTATCTATATTCAACTTTTTCCCTCCCAAAAATTTATTTATAAATTTATCTTTTACCAGTATTTTTTATTTATGCATTTTTTTTATTAAATTATATTAGACATTTTTTGTTTTTTTATTTATAATTAGACTATAAATTTATTTTTTAAAATAAAAATTATAAAGTTATAAAAAAGTAATAGTAATAATATAAAATATTAATCAACTATTAAAAGGAGATAATTATATGAAAAGTATAGATTTTGATAATATATACAATATTTTAGAAAATTCTTTTGAACCTTATTTACATAGAGGATATGAAAGACAAAAAATGCTTTTAAATAATGAAAATTATAATATTATAAGCTATGAAGAAAATGGTGAAGTTTTAGGATTTTTAAGCTATTGGCAAGTAGAACCTAATCTTTTATTTGTAGAACACTTTGCAGTAAATCCTAAAAAAAGAGGCTCTGGTATAGGTAAAAAAATATTCAATGATTTTTTAAAACTAGACGGTGATAAAATTTTGGAGGTAGAACCACCTCATACAGAAATAGATAAAAAGAGAATTAAATTATATGAAGACTTTGGGCTTATATTTCATCAAAATGAATATTATCAACCTCCATATAATACAGGAGATGAAAAGACTAGATTACATATTATGTGTTCTAAAAATCTATCAGATGATGATTTTAATAATATAACAAAAAATATATATAATTTAGTATATAACACTAATGTGGAGGGCATTTAATTTGAAAGAATATTTTAATTTAGACCGTATTATGACCTTTTGCAACTATATTTTTTATTTTTTATGTATAAATTTATTTTGTGTTATATTAAATACTCCTATATTTTTATTTATAATTTTTATAGGTATAAGACAAGTTTCAAAATATATGCCTCTATTTTTATTATGCTGTATTCCTTTGCCTGTTGCATTTTGCTCTAGTTTATATTGTATGAGAAAGCTTATTAAAAATAAAGACTTAAATGTATTTAAAGACTTTATAATAGGTATAAAAAATAGCTTTTGGCAAAGTACATTTGTAGGATTAATATATTTATTTTTATCTTTTGTTTTATATAATAATATAATATATAGTGTTAATAATAACCTTAATATAACTCTTATTTTTTTCTTTATAATTTTATGGATATTTATATTATTATCAAGTATTAACTCTTTTCTTTTAATAAGTAAATTTTCTATAAAAACGTTAGAATTATTAAAATATTCTTTTATAATAACTTTTACAAAGCCAACCTTAACATTATCTAATGGATTTTGTATTATTTTTCCTATATATTTATTTACAATTTATCCTGTTCAGTTATTTTTCTTTTTATTTAGTATAATATCATTTTTTATTTATTTAGTTAATAGACATTTTTTAAAATATTTAGAAGAAAACAACTATAAAGATTAAATTTTTACTTTAATCTTTATAGTTGTTTTCTTTTTTAATTTTATAATTTTTGTATATTTTGTACATTTTATCTCTTTTATTTTATATATTTTTACCTGTTTTTATATATTCAAGTTAAAAAATATTCAACAAATTTGTCTATTTTGTAATAATATTATTGATTTTGATATATACATTGTATTATAATATACACATAAAGCAATATTAAGATTATCAAAAAGTTATACATATTTATTAGCCTATAATTTAAAAATTATTATCATTAAAAACACTTAATTAACCTATCTTTATAAAATAAATTTAATTAAATTATACCTTAAATTTTTAATATATTTATAATTAAGATAATTTTAATAAATCTTTAATAGGGAGGTTTTAATTTTGAGCAAAAAAAGGAAAAAATTTATGTCAAGAGATGACATTGAATTAACATTATTATCATTACCTACTCTAATATGGTTTATAGTTTTTAGCTTTATTCCTATGATTGGTATATTAATAGCGTTTAAAGATTTTAGGATTTTACCTGGACAAGGGTTCATAGGAAGTCTTATATCTAGTAGAAATGTGGGATTTGAAAATTTTGAATTTTTATTTAAAACTCCAGATGCTGCCATAATAATAAGAAATACTTTATTATATAATATTTTATTTATTATTATAGGCACTGTAATTCCTGTTATTTTAGCCATTGCTATTACACAACTTTATAGCAAAAAGTTAGCAAAAGTATGTCAAACTGCTATGTTTTTGCCTCACTTTTTATCTTGGGTTGTTGTTAGCTATTTTGTTTTTTCATTTTTAAGCTATGATAAAGGTATATTAAATCAAATTTTATCAAAATTAGGAATTGATTCTGTACAATGGTATATGGAAAATAAATATTGGCCTTACATAATAATATTTATGAATACTTGGAAAGGTATGGGCTATGGAATGGTTGTTTATTTAGCTGCTATAACTGGTATAGACCAAACTTATTATGAAGCAGCTTTAATAGATGGAGCTAAAAAATGGGAACAAATAAAATATATAACTATACCTCTTATAAAGCCAATTATAATAATTATGTTTATTATGGCTGTTGGTAATATATTTAAGTCTGACTTTGGTTTATTCTATCAAGTACCTCGAAATTCTGGTCTTTTATTTAACACAACTGCTACAATTGATACATATGTTTATAAAGCTATTGAAGGTACTGGTAGTATGGCTATGAGTTCTGCTGCTAGCTTTTTACAATCCGTTATTGGCTGTATAACCATAATTGCCGCTAATGCTATTGTTAAAAAGATAGACGGCGAAAATGGACTTTTTTAGGAGGTATGTATATGAAGTTGAACAAACGTAAATTAGGTGGCTTTGAAAAATTTAATCGTGTAGCACCACATACAAATGGTATAATTTCTATTATATTTATTATTTTAGCAGTTATATGTATTATGCCTGTTGTACTTGTATTTATGGTTTCTATAAGTTCAGAACAATCTATTCAACAAGTTGGTTATAGATTTTGGCCTGAAGAATTTTCTTTAGAAGCATATTCATATCTTTATAATTCTAAAGACAGTATTTTAAGGTCTTTTGGTATATCTATTTTAGTTACTGTATTAGGTACAATTGTCGGTCTTATTTTAAATACTACTATTGCATATGCCTTATCTAGAAAAAACTTTAAATTTAAATCCTTTTTTACGTGGGTTATATTTATTCCTATGTTATTTAATGGTGGTATGATATCTTCTTATATAGTTGTTTCAACTATGTTAAACTTAAAAGACACTATTTGGGCATTAATCTTGCCTATGGCTGTTTCTTCTTTTAACATTATTATTTTAAGAACATTTTTTCAAACAACTATACCTGATTCTCTTATAGAATCTGCAAAGTTAGACGGAGCTAATCAGTTAAGGATTTTTACAACAATAGTTTTACCTATATCTTTACCAGCTATTGCTACAATAGGTCTCTTCCTTACTTTTGCATACTGGAATGACTGGTATAATGCTTTATTATATATTGACAATAATTCATTGGTACCTATTCAAGCTCTCTTAAATAGAATACAAGGTGATATAGAGTTTATGAACCAAAATGTATCTCTATTAGGTGCATCTGCATCTGAAATTTTAGATAAATTACCATCTGAATCTGTTAGAATGGCAATTGTTATAGTTGTTGTTTTACCAATAGCTTGCTCTTATCCTTTCTTCCAAAAATACTTTATTTCTGGATTAACAATAGGAGCTGTTAAAGAATAATTTTTTAGTACTTTGTACTAAAAACGGTTATTCCTAATATTTTTCTATAACAAAAATTAAAACAAAAACCCG
>CALWOZ010000049.1 GCA_944383305.1 uncultured Clostridia bacterium
TATTTACCTAGTTTATTACAAATAGATTGTAATGTTTCGTCATCATCTGCTTGTAAATACACCCAGTTTTGACAGTTGGATTTTATTATATGGCTTTCTTCTTTACCATACTTCATATCTAACTGTTCAAATGATTGTAAAAATAGATTAAAACGCATACCTCGTCCACCAGCAACAGTTAATTTATTAGTAAAATCACTTATTTTTACAAAGTTACCAAACTCGTCTAGTATAAAATTTACTCTATTTTTTAGTCGTCCACCCCGCTCATCTGCTTGTCTTACTAACAACTCATATAATTGGGATACAACTAAACTTGCTACTTGATAATATGTAGTCTTCTCATCTGGCAATATAAAAAATAATGCTTGTTTTTTTCTTCCTATATCTTCAATGTTAAAATCACTTGTACTCGTTATGTTATAAACAGACTTACTTGTAAATAGCCTTAAAGTAGTTAATGCTGATGTAAAAAAGCTCCCTTTTGTCCTACTTGGTGCAACTTCTGATATAGATAATAATGCTCTTGCTGGGTGGTCTTTTGGTAACTGTTCTATAAATAAATCAATAGGATATTTATCCCCTATTTTTTTATTCATTTCTGCTATAAACCAATATACATTAGTTAAATTTTGATAGCTAGGGTCTGATTTTTTATAATCTAATAAATTGTTTATAACTACACTTAATATAGCTACACATATAACAGACTTTTCCCCATTTTCCCATATCCTTTCATTAGAAACATTGTCCCCAACAAGTATATTAGTTATATCCCAAGCATACATTTCAGCTTTTTCCATATCATTATTATTAACTGCGTCTATAATAGGCTGTAATAAGTTATACCTTGTACTTTTATTAGGATTTTTATAGTCAAGACAAATAACATCATATCCTAAACTTTTAAGATATTCATTTGTGTATTGATATAATTCTCCTTTAGGGTCTGATATAACCATACTTTCCCCTGATAGTCCTATGGTACAAATACTTGGTATTACTAAACACCTTGATTTACCACTTCTAGTAGCTCCAACAACAAGAGTATGTACATCATCTTTTATATAGTGTATTTTTTCTTTATCTCCCTCCTTTTTCATACCTATAACAATGCCACCTTCTTTTAAAATTTGCTTTTGGTCTGTATCCTCCTTATCTAAAGTATTTTTTAAGAATTTAGTGTTTAACACCTTATTCTTAAATTGATTAACCATTTCTTTTGCATAGTCTTTTTTCTCCTTTACTTTTACATTAGTCTTTTGTAATTGTTGGCAAATATTATTTTGTTTAATTTTGCTTTTAAAACTCTGTAAATTTTGTTGTTCTTGTAGACAGGTTTCTTTTTCATTTTGATTTTCTCCTTTATCTTCTTTGTTTTTAATCTTTTCTTTTTTAAAATCTTTTTTAAGTTTTTCAATTTCCTTTTCTCCATTTTTTATAAGCTCACTTATAACCTTATCTTGAGGATTTAATATAAAATAAGCAAACTCCTTATCTTTTTCTTTGTCAGTAAGCCACCTTGATGAGCCATATTGATATTGCCCAACTTGTTTAGGTGTATAAATATTGTCAGTTATTTTTACAAGTTCTGCTTGATAAGGCTTGTTGTTTTTAGTAATAAAAAAAGCTATCCCTAAATACTTGATACACTCAAGTAGTAGAAATAGCTTTCTTTTATCTTCATTTGTAAATAAATTTTTTAAAATATTAAAAAATTTTAAGTTATTTATATTTATATCATTACCTAAAAGCAAGGTATCTAACATTTCACTTAAATATACATTTGCTATAAAGCATATAAACGATAACAATATAAATATTAGTATTTTTTCTTTTTTCTTCATTATCTTTCATACCCTTTGTCTTGATTTTTAAGATACAATTCTTTTCTTGCATCTTTTGATAGCTCTCCTTTCATAATATTATAAATTTTCCTTTCATCTTCTTGTTTAGAATAAAAAAGGCTTATTAAATCAAATATAATTTGTTTAATAAGCTCTTTTTGTTTACTTTCTATTGTTTCTTGTTTTTTATATTCATTTTCTAATCTATTTATAGATTTTACAATACCTAAAATTTTATTTGCTATAATCTTTTCTATTTCTTTTGTATACTTTTCTTCTTGTTTATCAAGTTCTTTATCAGAATAAAAACTTGCAATGTTAAGTTTAGCTTTTATATAATCATCTACTAAACTTTTTATATCTCTGTTGTTTTCAAGAACATAGCTAACTAGTCTATCAACTTCTTCTTTAACTTTTGGTTCTAAAAGTTGATAAGATATTCTTCCTTTAGGTATTAGTTGTTTTATTCTATAACTTTCATTAAATATATGCTTTATAAAATCACTATCTAATTTTGTGTTGATATTTTTTAATATCACTTTTTCCTTTAGCTTAATGTAATTTTTATTATTAAGTAGTTTTATATCATCTAAAAAGTCATTTACTAATTTATCTGTTATTTCTCTAACATTTTTAACAGCTAAGTCTTTTTCTTTTGCATACTCAAGTATTTCTTCTGAAAAAGTATCTTTTATAAGTCTTTTTCTTATATTGTTTGGCACTTTAGGTTGTAAAAAGTTCTTTTCTATTTTTTGAGCCTTATCCCAAAAAAGTATATGAGTGTGATAGTTTATATCTTTTTCGTGTACTGCACATATAAATTCAAAATTTTCTCGTTTTATATTGTTTTCTTCTCTTATTGTGTTTATATGTTTTCTTATGTACCTTTCCCAAGCTATTAAAGTTTCTAACTCTAATTTCTTTGTTGTTTCTTTTTTTATAGATATAACGCCCTCATAAATAGTAATTCCTTTTTTAGTATTTTCTAAAACTACTTTTGCTATATCCTTGCTATCTTCAAAATGTAAAATATCAGTAGTAGCAATCTTACCTATAAGCCCTGTTCTATGCTCCATATTTTTTAGTACTTTAGGACGGTGTCCTATGTATAAAGTATAGTTATAATTTAACTTTGCTCTTTTTTCTTTATTTTTTACTTTTAAGTTTTTTATTTCTTGCGTGTATATTATTTTTGAAATATTATCACTGCCAATCTTCTTATTTTTAATTAAAAATTTTTCTTTTATGTATATCTGTTAACTTGTTATAAATCTTTAAAGATTTTTCAAATATAAATTTTTTTATCATACAATCTGCATAAAATGGTTTATTTAAGTCATTATTATAAATTTCATTATTAAAAAAGCACCCTCCAGCACAAGTAGAATAACAAATACAATTTTCACACTCTTTAAATTCTTTACAAATAGATATACATTTTTTATAATCAATCTCTGATTTATTTAGGTTACCAATATTATAATTATTATTATTAATAAATCTTTGACAAGGGTAAATATCTCCATTTACACCGATAGCTAATAAATTTGTAACTGCTCCACAATTAAATAATTGTACTTCTCCATAATGTATTTTATATAATAATATAATTACATCTCTCATAGCTAGTGCTTCATAAATATTATCATTAAATAACATTTCTTTAAAATACTCTAAGTAATCATCATAATTTTTTAATAAAATTTCTATATTTTCATAATTTAACATATTAAATGCCTCTGATTGTGCTATGGAACAAAATCCTAAACTATATAAATGTTTAAAATTATCTAATAAATTTAAATTTGTATCTGTAATAGTAACCCTAGCTAATAAATTTATATTTTTATCAATAAATTTTAAGCCATTTAAAATGTCATTGTATGCTCCTTGTCCTAGTTTATTTAAACGCTTAAAATTTGTAACTTGTTCATCTCCATCTATAGATATTTGTATTGTAAAATTTTTAAGTTTAAGATAATCTGCTATTTCTTTATTTATTAGAACTCCATTAGTGGTAATACTATAATTAACATTTTTATTGATGATATTAGATTTTTCCAACATTAATTCAAATTTATTTATAAATTCTTTTATAAATTTAAACCCTAATAATGGTTCTCCACCAAAAAATATAATATTTATTTGAGATTGGTAATCACTATTTTTTATTATATAATTAGCAATTTTTTCTATATAATTGAAATTTATTATCTTTATATTATTATCAGGCTCATCTTTATAACAGTATTTACATCTTAAATTACAAGAATTAGTTATTTCCAATAAAAATGCTTTGGGTTTATTTTTAATGAAAGCTTCTTCTTTTATTTCTCTTTCTTTAATATTAAAACTTTTTACAATATCACTATAAAATTCATCATAACACTTTATTCCATTTAATACATCATTAAATAACTCAATATTTTCAGAATCTATTTTTATACTTTTATTAAGCTTATAAAAATATAAGTAATAAAAATCTTCTTCTTGATAATAATAAAAGTCCCTAAATTTTTCCACTTTAAAACTCTCCAATCTTAATTTTTATGTATTTCATAACAAATATGACAAGTATCAATGAAATCAATACCTTTATCTTTAAATTTTAAATACTCAGTTTTTAAATAATTTTCAAAATCTGATATGTTTTTATTTTTATTGTTAACTATATTCATTAAATTATCTTCATTAATATTTCCTAGTTTTCGTCTTTTAACAATTCCTAGCATAGAGCCACAAGGGTACACATCTCCATTTGGTGCTACCGTAATTGTATTTGGTTCATAACATTTAATTTTTATATTCTTATTTGTTATAAAATTTTCTTCTTTAAAAACTTCTTTAGCTCTTCCTATAGGATAACAATAATGAAAGAAAAATCCTATATCTGCTAATTCTATTTTTAACTCATCTATGAAATTAGAAACTTTACTTTCGCTTAAGATTGTAGAGCCTATAATAACTCTTATATTATAGGATTTACATATATTTAGTATATTTTTTATATTTTGTATATCAATATTTTTTAAATGATACTCATCTATACTTAATTTTAAACCTCTTAAACCATTTGTTACTAATTCTTTTACAATTTCTTCTGTTTTTACTATACTAGTAGCCCAGTATCCATTTGTTGTTATTGTAAATGCCGCCTTATTTTTAAAGTTTTTCATTAAATTTAAAATCTCATCATAATATAAAAAAGGTTCCCCACCTGTAAATCCTATTAAACCTATCCCCAAATCTATTGCTGATGAAATTACATTAAAAGCTTCTTCATATTTTATTTTTTCTTCTAAATAAGGACTACAATTAAAACAACATATACTACAGTTAAAATTACATTTATATGTATAAATAATTCCCAAACAATTATAATTCATAATAGTATTTTCCTTTCTATAAATTTAACTAGAATATTTAAGTATCTAATTTTACAAACATTTTCCTTGAAACTAAATATAATAAATATGTAATAAATATAGCTATAATACTAGTATTTAAAACATATTTAAAGTATTCAAATATATTTTGTTCTATTTTATACCCCGAAACTGTATAAAATAATATTGAGAAAACTTTATTTTTAAAGTATATTGGATATTGTAATGCTATTAGTAATGGCATACTAAATATTATTGTAAGAAGCTTATTTTTAGCTTTTAATGAAACTATTGTTCCTATAAAAGTAGAATATACTATACCTATAATTATAATGATTGTTAATAACACAACTCTAATAATAGAATGTAATAAATTTTTATCCATAGCAATTGTAAAAGGGTAAATTTTTGTTGTAAAAAGTCCAAGTATAGTTATAATAAAAAAATTTATAGCATAAATAAATAAAGTTACAAATATACACGTTAATACTTTATTTATAATTATTTTTTCACTTTTTATAGGCTTCATTTTCCAATATAAAATTGTTCTGGTTTCTATATCTTTTGCAAATAAATCTGATATTAAAAAAATTGTAACTATTTGGTAGAAGAAATAATTAGTTGTAATTTTTATTAAACATATAATAACATATGAAAAAAAATCATCATATTTATTTAAATTTTCAAAACATATAAAAATATTAAATAATATGCAAAATAAAAAAGTGAAATATAAAGTTTTACTTTTTATTAACTTAAATAACTCTATATTTATAATTTTAATCACTTCCTTTATTTATTAAGTTAAAATATAATGTTTCTAAAGAGTTTTTATCTTTATAAAATTCTAAAATAGCAATGTTATTTTCTATTAAAATTTTAATAAATCTATTTAAAGCATCAATATTTTTTGATTCAACAACAATAACATTATCATAATAATTAATAATTTTAACTTCTTCTATTTTTTTAGTAAAATTAGCTAAATTAATAATTGGGTCTTTTAAAGTGATAAAATATGTATTTATATCGTTTAAAATTTCAGACAAATAAGCCTCAAGCAAAACTTCACCTTTTTTAAATATTAATACTTTATCACAAACTTTTTCTAATTCTGATAAAATATGACTTGTTATTAAAATAGTTTTACCTTGTTCTTTAGCTAAGTTTTTTATTATTCTCCTCATATCAGATATACCTTGAATGTCTAATCCATTTAGAGGTTCATCTAAAATAATGAGTTTCGGGTCATTCAAGATAGCTTGTCCTATACCAAGCCTTTGTTTCATACCTAAAGAATACTCCTTTACTTTCTTTTTCATATCTCCATCATTTAAACCAACTGTATTAGCTATATTTTGTATATGTTTAATATCTTTTTTAAATTCA
This sequence comes from uncultured Clostridia bacterium, assembly GCA_944383305.1. GTDB lineage: Bacteria > Bacillota > Clostridia > Lachnospirales > CAG-274 > Tyzzerella. Next base: position 6,623 of record CALWOZ010000049.1, read on the forward strand.
GAAAATACTTTTAAATTTTCATAACCAGAAAGATATTCATAAAAAGCAGGTTGTTCTATTAAAGCCCCTATATTATTTAATACTTTAGGATAATTTTCAGATAAACTATTTCCTAATATATTAACATTTCCACTATCTTGTTTTAATAATCCTGTTATTATTTTTAGTATTGTAGATTTTCCTGAGCCATTAGGTGCTACTAATCCAAATACTTCGCCTTCTAACGCTTTAAAAGTCATATTATTTAATACTACATATTTATTAAATTTTTTACAGATGTTAGAAACTTCTATTGTAGTTTTCAAAGCTAATCTCTCCTATAATACTTAACTAAAACAACTTTCTAAATTATTTTCAACTATATCGTATAAAAAAAATAAACTAGTTTCGAATAGTGCTTCATTTTTGTTGCAAAAATCAATACTAGGTTCATTTATATCATTATTACCTATATAATTTTCATAAGGGCAGCCATCTCCACAAAACAATTGCATATAACAATTATCACATTTTTTTATATTTGTCTTTTCTAATGGAATATACCTACATTTATTATAATTATCCTTAAAATTATCATCTCCTATCCCTCTATAACATCTAAATCTGTCACCATTAGCCGAAAAAATTACAGTCTTATTTGTCCATAAATAACAACTTTTATTAAAATTTTTTAAGTATATGTTTCTAGCCATATCAAATACATTGCCAAAGAATAATTTTTTATTATTTTTAATATTTTTTAACATTTCTTTACTTAGTATTTTCATTTGTTTCTCATATTCTTTTATATACAAGTATTCATAATTATAATTTTTAGAAAATACTAAATTACTATATACATTATTTATACCTAATTCCCATAAATTTAGGACAGATTTTGATAAGTATTTTATGTCTTCTTTAAATAGTGTTATTTGTACAGATAAATCCCTTACATGTTTTTTTATTTTAAAAATATTATTAATAACATTTTGATAACTATTTGTATTATCTTTATATGGTCTGTTATATCTATGTATAAATTCTATTCCATCTACACTTACACTAACTTTAAATCTATTATTTTTTAAAATTTCTATAAATTCTGGTGTTATATTTGTTCCATTTGTTGTTATAATATATGTAACTTTTTTTGCTATATCATTTCTATAAGAATTTATGTAGTCTATTACAAATTTTATAACTTCTACATTTAAAGTAGGCTCACCACCAAAAAAAGTAACATAAAACTCATTCGCATTACTATCTAAATTTTCAAACCAATGATTTAATAATTTTTGTGCTGTATCCTGCTCCATTAATGAATCTATATTGCCATAATTTCCACCTTTACCAAAACAATATTTACAATTTAAATTACATTTTTCTGCTATATTTAGGCATATAGAGGTATATCCATAATTATCATTTAACATTTTATATACTTCGGATATATTTTTAGGCTCTAAAGTTCTTTCCATATATTTTTTAACTTTTTCTATTGTTTCATTTAAATCTTGTACATTAAAACCTAATCTATTAAAATCTAAAGTTATAATTTTGTTTAAATCATCACTACTTAACTGATATCTTTTATTATCCGATATCAATTCAAAAATATTTTTTACTATTTCATTTACTTTGATAAAGTTACCATTTAAACCATCTAATATAATATATTCATCATCTTTTACACTAATAATTTTAAATGTATTTTCACTTCGCATACTTCTAACTCCTTATAAAATTTTTATAGCTCCATAAAATATTTATAACCCCCCAAAATACATAAATAAAATATTTTATACATTCATATTGTTCTAATGAATAATTTCTCCAAATATATTCACTATTTATAGGTAAAATTGCCTCTATAAAATTATTTTTTACTAATGCAGAAATAATTATAGATGTAAATAGTATAATTATTGACATTATAGATATTGTTAATAAACTGTTTTTTTTAAAAGTCATAAATAAGTATAATACACTAACAATAAAAATAGTACCTATAAATTGCTTGAAATATAGCATTAAAATATCTCCAATACCATTAAAACTTATTTTTACATTAGCAATATTAAAATTTAAACCGATTTTTGATTTTTCAGTAAAAATACTAGCAATTATAAATCCCAAAAAAAACATTAATAAATATATTAAAAATATAATTAATATAGATATTGTTAATTTTGTAAGAAATAATCTTTTTAAATTTACATTATTAATTTTTAAACTATTTATAGTTTTAAATTCATATTCTATAGCCAATATACTTAATCCCAAAAATCCTAAAATAATTGGAATAAATAAATTAGAAGCCATTACTAATTGTCTAATTATAATAAAATATATACCTTGTTCTTTAAAATTATTTATTAACGATAAATCAATCAAGATTACCAATAAAAAAATAACTAAAATAAGGTTTACTATTGTTTTATTTTTTAATATCTTAATAATTTCTAATTTTAACATATTTTATCCTTTAAATAAATTTGTAATAAAAGTGGAGAAAAATCTCTCCACTTTTATTTTTTCTAATGGAATTGTGGTGTACAAATTCCATCCCAACTTGAACAAACATCATTAGGTCCACAAAAAATAAGATTTTTTGAATCTTTTTGATTTTCATTCAATAAATCAAATTTGATTTTTTTCATTTCATTTTTAGTTTTTTCCATAATATTAGCCTCCATTTATAAAATATATTTATATAAATCTCATTTAGAGTATTTATATCTAATTGAATTATTTATCTTTCCTAGCATTAACATTATTCCATTACATAATAATGAAATACAAATACAAGCAGAAAGATTTATTTTATTAAAAATTAAAGTTGTACATAAAACAATTAAAATTATCACTAAATTTCTAATTGTTCTTTTTTTATAAACTTTTATTTCTATTTCATCTAGTGTTTTGTTTTTATCTTCAATTGGTGCTAAATATAAAATTATTGCACTAGATATTATAGCTAAAATACCTATTGATAAATAACTTTTTAATAAATCTAATTTTAATATGTAACATACACTTATTAACATTAATACAGAAAATATATAACATTTTAATTTTGTTCTTGCATGATATCCACCAGCATAAACTCTTATAGGTATATATGTAACCATAAATAATATAACTTCAAACATTTTATTAAATATTAACCCTATAAATATTGTAGTTATTAAATTTAATGCTATAAATATCATTTGTTTAAGTCCATAACTATATATTTCTGCATCTTCTTTTTTTATTATATTATTATCTATAAGACTACTTATTAATTTTTGTGTTAAAACTTCCATAATTAAAATTTACGAAGCTTTTTAGCTTTTTCTGGTATTTTATCTTGATGTATATAAAAATTACAAGCTGTATTTACACTAAAAAATGTAAATAACATTAATATATTAGCTACTCCTATAAAAAATATTGGCTTAATTTTTTCTCTAATCATACTGACAACCCCTTTTATTTATTTTATGTTTAAAATAATATCATAAAAATTGAAAAAAATTCATTTAATACCCTTAAGTGTATGAGTTTATACCTTTAAATGTAAAATTATGTTTTTTTGTGTTTCTATGTAATAAAAATAGCTATAAATTTATTTATAAAATAAAGTTATAGCATAATTAAAAATCATTCTTTTATATTAAATAATATTATTTCTATTTCAAATTTATCATTTCTTATGTTAATATTTAACTTTCCATAGTACTTGTTCACTATCTTTTTTATGCTTTTTAAACCTATTCCGTGATTTAAAGTATCCTTTTTAGATGTTGTAATATTTTTTTTATTATCTAAATTTATACTATTATAATTATTTTTAGTTACTATTCTTAAAGAATTTTTCTTATATTCTATACCTATAAAAGCATATCTTTCTTGAATATTGTTAATTCTTAAATTAGCTTCTATAATGTTATCTACTAAATTTTCTAATAAGCATACCATATCAAACTCATTAAGTATTAAATTATTAGGCAGTAAAATATTATATTCTAAATTTATATTATTATCTAAAATCTCTTGAAATTTAAAGTTTAATATACTATCTATTACAATATTTCCACTATTAATATTAAATTTTTTATCTAATGTTATTTCTTCCGAAATATCTTTTAAATACTCTTTAATCTCTTTTATTTTATTTTCTTCTAATAAAATATTTAAGAATTTTAAATGCTTTTGTAGATCGTGTTTTAATATTTCTAATGATTCATAATTTGTTTTCATAACTTTTATTTGTTTATTATAAAATTCTGTTTCCATTTTATTTCTTATATAATCTATTATATACTTATATAATATAAATAATGTAATATTAATTATGATAAAGGATATAGATAAAATAATTATTAAAGGAACGCTATTTTCTCCTATATATATAAATAATACAATTAAAAATATACTAATTATAGGTATCATTGTTAAAGGTACCCAAAGTATATTAGGCAAATTTAAACATAATTTTATATTATCAAAATTTTTTAAACTTCTCAATAAAACATAATTTAATATTAACTGTAATATAGAATCAATAATCGAAAAGTAATTATTTTTAATAGTTATAGGCATAATAATTTTACTAGTTGTAGTAGTCATAATAATATCTGTTACTGATAGTATAATAATTATATATACTCCTAATAATACTTTATCTTTTATATTAGTTTTATAATTAAACTGTATTAAAAATAAACCTAAAAGATTTGTAATTAACATTAATAATGGTATACCAAATTTTAAAAATGTATATGATACTAAAATATAAAATATCATATATGAACATATTTCTATTTTTCTATTATATGTAAGTTCTTTGGTCATTATCTTCTTTATGCTTTTATATATTATAACGACATTTAACATATTATATATAATATAATCTATATTTTCATACAATATTTAACACCTCTTTAAAAATATTCAATATATTTCTCTTTTATTTCATTTAATCTTAGTCTACTTATTTTTATATTTTCGTTATTAGATAATGTTATTATCATCTCTTTAGGACTAAACATTTCTATATGATTAAAATTAACTATTATAGATTTATTTGCTTTAAGAAAAACATCTGTTCCTATTTTTTTATGTACCTCACTTATCTTATCTTGAAATGATTTTTCCATATTAATAGTTTTAATTTTAATATTTTTTGTATTTTTTATACTTTCAAAATAAAGTATATCTCTTAATGGTATTTTAAATATATTTCTTTCAGATTTAAAAGTAAAAATATTTGTTTCTGTATTTATAACTTCTAAAATATTCCTAATTGTTTTTTCTATTTTTTCCTTTTTAACAGGCTTGATCAAAAAATTTGTCGGCTGTAAATCAAATAATTCTAGTGCATATTGTTTAAAAAAAGAAATATAAACTATCTTCATATATCTATTTTTTATAATATCTCTTATATATTTACCAACATCTAAACCTGTTAAATCTCCTATTTCAATATCTAAAAATACAATATCATAAGTATTTTCATTTTTTAAATAATCTATAAATTTTTTCCCACTATAAAAAGTATCTATATTATATTTGATATAATTACTTTTTAAATATTCTTCTAAAATATTTTCAATTTCATTACAAATACTTTTATCATCATCTACAATACTTATATTTAACATATAAATCACCTCAAAAAAATAATATTATAAAATAATTATATATGTTATTTTTAGTATTTACAATATTATATTGCTTTTTTATAAATTATTAGATATATTTTTTAAATTATCAACATCTTGCAAAAAGTCATTTATTTGAAAGTCCTTTTTCTGCATATAGTTTATACCATTTCTTATAGACATTTCTAATAGTTCATCAAATCTATCTTCTTCTGCCTCGTCAATCATTCTTAAAAACATATTTATAAGCAGAAATAACTGTCCTGTACTCATTTTGCCTATTTTCATAATCATTTTAGCAAGTCTATTTGTTTGTTTATCTAAAATTTCTTTTATATCTTCAAGTCTATAAATAGATGTTAATTCTTGCCTTATTATATCTGTTATAAAATCTATATCTTCTCTGCTACTTTCTATATTAAGTCCTTTATCTATAAACATTCTTATAACTTCTGATGTTTTAACCCCTTTATTTATAGCTATCTTTTCTAACTTTTCCAATGTTTCTTTTGGTAAATATATTGAACGTCTTATACATTTTTCACTCATTTTATACCCCCTTTATAGTGAATACTTTTTTAACCACTCTGAATATATTTTTAACCACTATTTTTTTAATGAACCCTGTTGTAACCTTTGGTTACAAGCTGTTTTTTGTGTTGTGTGAACAACACTATTCCTGCCTAAAATTAATTTTAGTAGAGTTTAGCCTTGCAAAACTTCTTGTACTCGCTTTGCTCGTTAAGATTAATAAAAACTGAATAAAAAATCTATCTTTCAAACTCATCTTCTACTTCTTCCTTTAAATCTTGTTGTCTTGTAACTAACTTTACTAAATCTTCATTAAAATCTTTATTTTTAGGCTTATGTAAATAACAATTATAACCTTGTTCCTTATACATTCTGCAAAACTCTCTAGCTTTATCTTGTCCATAGTTTTCTTTTTTATCAAAATCGTTATCAAAACAAAAAATTATATTTTCTATATGTTTGTTATGCTTTAAATATGTATCTATTGCCATATTAAAAAGTCCTCCACAAGATACTCTATTATCTTGTTTATGGTCTATTTTTTGTGAGAGTTTAAAAAGTGTCATATGGCTTAATAAGTCGATAGGGCTTTCAAAAACATATAAATTTTTGTTTGTTCCATTAAATACAAAACCATAGTTTTTATCAGAGCTTTCTATATCTTTTCTAAAATGGCTAGTAGATGATAAACCTCTCAAACTACAATATTTAGCTACATTGTTTTCATCATATCCAACAAAAGCACAGTTATAAAATATACCTTTTTTATCTTCTTCTTTAGATTGATATATTTTATCTTGATTTATAAAATAGTTTACTATTTCTCTATCTATTTTTCTTGTACTTACTAAATATGCTATAACTCTATTAAAATTTTCAGCTTTTGGTGGCAATTCAAACGGCTTTTTAGTTTTTTCTTTATTAACATAAAAAGAGCCTATATATCCATAAGCTCTAATACCTAAAATATTTTCTACTGCTTGTTTAAAATTAAGCCCTAAATATTCTTTTGCAAAGTCTACTATATTTCCTTTTTTGCCTGTTGTGAATTGATAAAAACCTTTACCATCTTTAAAAATAAATAAGCCACCCATATTTTCAACTTTAAAAGTTTTATAGTCGCTTTCTTTTAGTTTAAAACCATTATTTATAGCAAAATCAATAAGGCTTGTTTCAAAAACTTGCCTCATTTCTTCTTCTGTAAAAGGATATTTATTTATCATCTTATCTCCTCCCACATTTCTTGTTCTTCTATGTATTCTTCTTCAATATCTTTACTGTATTGGGTATTTAATATTTCAAATTTATCTTCTTTAACATTTAAAGATAAAGTACTACCATTTTCCAAAACAACCTTAACTTGTCCTATATCATCAACACTTGTTACTACTCCTATTATGCCACTAGGTAAGTTTTCTCCTTGCATATTTTCAAGCTTTATTAAAGTACCTATTTTAAAACTTTCTTTTATTTCGTTAACTGTCATAACAGAGTAGTCTATTTCAGAGTTATTTGTTTCAACTATTTCTTTAGTTTTTTCTATTTCTTGATTTTTTAATTTTTGTATACTACTATGAAATTGATCTGCAATATTTTTAACCCACATTTTAAAAAACTCTATAACAGATTTATATTCCTTATCAGATTTACTTTCAAGTACAGTATATTTTGCTACATAATCATCTAAATAGCTTGTAGGAATAATCTTCTTTTCTTCTAATTTAAATGTTATTTCAGGACTTCGCATTGCATCTCCATTTAGTTCAGAGTAGTGGGCAAGAGAATATTCTCCATTTCCTATATCTTCTAAAACTAAATCATCAAAGCCTTCTTGCTCCATTTTAATATAGCTTATTTCATTATCTAAAACTTTTTTGCCCCACTGATAAAGGCTGTTATATAATTGGTGTTCAATAGTATTTATATTTTCTTGTTGCTCCATTTCTTCTGTCTTATCATCTGTTATAATGCCATTTTCTATATTGTAATCAATTTCAATTTTTCTTTTAAGCAAGTAATCTAATCTTTCACTATATTCAAAAGGTTTATTTACTTCTTCTTTTGAATATTCTAAATCTTTTTTAACTTCATTAATCCTATTTTCATAAATAGACAACTCATTTTCAATATCACTTGTTAAATTTTCTAATCTTGTCATATTTCCTAAACTTGAAATACCTAAATCTTTTTCATAAGTTTTATTACCTATTAAATATACTTTAGATGCTCCCATTGTTGTTGTGAATGCTACTTTAAAACCAGCATAAGTTCCTATTTCTTGTATTTTAGTAGCATCTGTTTCTTTCTCTATTTTTGCTTTTAGCTTCATAAAATACTCGCCAGCTTCTGCTCTTTCATTAAACTTTTTACCATTTAATGTTATTTCAAAATCATTAGGCTTATTATTTTTATAAGTTTCTATATCTAAATTTATATTATTTATAGATTTTTCTAACCTTTCTATTCTTAATGGAAATGTTTCTATTTTTTCTTTGTATAATTCTTTAGCGTCAAGCCAACTTCCTTTTAAAAGATTTAGTTTGTTTATTTCAGTTTCCACTTGCATTTTCTCTTTCATAAATGGATTTTTCATTGCAAGCCCTTTAATCTCCGCATAGTTAAGAACAACTTCATCTATATCATCACAAGCCCTAAGTGGTGATTTTTCTGTCATTACTTGAGAAATAAATTTTTGTTTATTCTCTAAAATTTGGTAGAGGTAGCTATCAAATGAGCCTTCAGTAATGTAATTAAATATTTCTACTTCTTTATTTTCATTTCCTTGTCTTAATATTCGCCCATTTCGTTGTGTAAGCTGGTCTGGACGGTCGAGTAGGTCAGGGATATTGCTATCCCTTTCCCCTCTAAGAACCGTACGTGAGAGTTTCCCCTCATACGGCTC
>CALWOZ010000050.1 GCA_944383305.1 uncultured Clostridia bacterium
TTTTAATAAAAATTCTACTCTAAAATTTAATTGATGTTTTATACCTTCTTAGGTTGATGGACATGGACGAGACCCCTGTATGTAAAAAACTTAATGAAGAATTTTTAGATAAAGAAATTTATGAAAATAATAATTTAATAATCTATGAATTTAATACAGATTACTGGAGAAATGATGAAAGTTTCGAAAAAATATTAGATAAATACAATATCTCTACTATTCCTACTATAGTAAAAATTAATTCTGATAAATCATATACTTCATTTGAAGCTACCCTAGACAATGATTTCAAGAATGAAGATTTCCAACTTAAATTTAAAACCTTTTTATATAACTAATTAATATTGGAATATGTACTAGGAGACACAAGATGTATAAAAGTTTTATAAGATGTTACGTCAAGAAAATGTTCTTACCCTGTAAAATCCACTTTTTCCTCCACTCTATTCGACAACTAATAACTTCGCTAAAAAAAGTATCTTTAGTAAATAATAAAAGCCAATGCTCTAAGAGTATTGACTTTTATTATTATTCTCTAATATTTCTTTAATTCTGTTATTTCACATTCTATCTCTAAAAATAATGCTAATTCATCCGCAATATCTTCAACCTCTTTTTTACTATATTTATTTTCATCTAAATAAAATCTGAAATACGATTGGTTCCCATCATCCAAATATATTTCATTATCATTTCCAAAATTTCTTATTTATTATATCATCTTAAATTTATTCGCTAAATGTTGTTTTTGCGAAATAGAAAAATCCAACGGTTTTAAGCCATTTGTAAGGGGTAAAATGATAAAAAATTCCCCTTTTTAGTTTAGTATTTCTAAAGAAAAATAAAAAAAGTGAAATTTCGTGATGAAGCACACGAAATTTCACTTTTTTATCATTCTATTTTACTGCTTTTAACTTTAATTTTGCTATGTCATAACAATTTGCCTTAGTTACTTCTTCAACCTCTTTCAACTCATTAAGTTTTTCTTCTACAGAAGTTCTAAATTCTAATAAATCTGCTGTCTGCTCTACAACTCCATCAAGCTTCTTATTAATAAGGTTTATCTCATCTTTTATATCATTTTGCCCTTTTTCAATATCTGAAAGTCTAGTATCCATATTTTTTAATAATTCTAATATTTCTTTTTCCATTAATCACAACTCCTTTAACTTTATTTAAGTTTTAGCTTACTTCGTAATTATATCATAAAAGGACACCTTAAAGATGTCCTTTTTAAAGCAAAGTTTCTTAATGGAAAATTTGCAAACTAAAACTTATATTAAGTATATCATTTCTTTTTTTAATATTCTATCTTAAGTTATGTACTTTATATTATTTATACAATTTAGCATAATATTGCCCTAATAACATTGTAAAAAATATAGATTTTAAAAATAAATTAAAAAATCCATATCCAAATAAAATTCCTGTTATTAATCTTTTAATATTATTACTTTCATAGTTAGTTAATAACTGAAAAAAACCGTCTATTAACATTGGTAAAACAAAAATAATATTAACTACCATGTTAAAACTATAAAATTTATATAAAAAAATAGATAATATAATTCCTAATAATTCTCCAGTACATCGTGCGCAAATTGGAAATTTTTTGTTTTTAAAATAAAAAGATCTATCAGCTCTGCAATGACACCCAAAAATTATTGGAAGATATTTAATTATAAATTTCATATCAAATTAATATGATGTGAACCCAATTATAAACATTAGAACATAAAATAAAATTACACATCCAACTGAAATCAAAGCACCAATCCCAGCAGATTTAGCAGATTTAGGCTTTGTATCTTTCCAAACAAGATATAATATAAGTCCAGCTAATGGAACACAACATCCTAAAAGTCCCCAGCCAAATCCACCATTATCTTGAATTGAGTTAGTTGCTACTCCACAATGAATACAAACTGCTGCCTTATCATCAATTTCTTTTCCACAATTTTTACAAAACATTATATTACTCCCCCATTTCGATAAATATTTCCTGTAATATAATAACATAATAAAAAATTAAAAATCAAAACTTTTCTTCAATTTCACAGCTATTTAAACATTTTATTCATTTATGTATTGTCTCATAATATTTCTATTAAGTATTATCATTCTCTTATACTTTCCATTTATAGATACTTTTTTAGTAAATCTATCTCCTTCACTTTCAATAACACTCATAAGCCTTAAAAACTCTAAAATTCTTGTTTTAGAAGTTCTCATTTCTTCATCTAATAAAAAATCATCTAGTTTTTTTCTAGCAATATATATTTTATTAAAATCATGCCAAAGAACCTCATTACGTTCTTTCTTTGAAATCCTCGGAAGATTATCTTCTAACTTCTTCATTTGAATAACCATAAAAGAAATAAATCTAAATCTATCTCTCGTTTCTAATTTAGATTTTAATTTTTCATTTTCTTCTTTTAATTTTAGGATCATTGAGTTCTTATTATTAATCTCTAATTCTCTTTTTTCTATAGTTTCTTTAAGTCTAGTTACTTCTTCAGCTTTATTTTTATAAGTTTTATTCATCATTAGTAACTTCTCTATCATATCTTCATACACCCCTATTCTATTTACCATTTGTAGTTTTATATATAACTATGTTATATATAAACTCCATTATATGCGCGGGGATATTTTTAAATAAGCCTATTTAAAAATCACTATTATATATATGGGAAATTTAAGTATAGTGATTTTTTTAATATCCCCTTAACTATCCCCATTATAAAATCTATAAAAACTTTTGAAAATCCTATTATTAAGCAATAAAAAACAACCTAATTTTAGGTTGAAAAAACTTTTTGAAATTAAATTTTTTGAAATACTTATTAAGCTAGATGTTTAAAGATTTTGAAGTATATTGCTTTGTATGTAGTACCCCCATGTTATCATACGGGGGTACATGAAATTCTTCATTACCTTTTATATTCAAAATATATAATTAAGTTATTCATATTTAAAGGCTACGGACTATCGTCCTATGTCTGCGACACTCAATTCTATCGAATTGATGTACTCCACACAAGGTTACGTACGTAGGTTTTTAGGGTGAATTCATCTTTTATTAACCTAAAAATAGACTTTAACCCCCCATAAAAATACTTTTAAAAGTTTAAATTTTTAAAATCCATCTAATCCCTTGATATTACTTACTTAAAGCAATATTTAATTGGCGTTTGCGCCCCCATGTTATTGGCGTTTGCGCCCCCATGTTATCCGCCAGGAGCTCAAGGACTTTTATTTTTCTAAGGCTTCGCCTGGGGAATGTAGTCCCTATTGCTCCGCTTGAAAAATCCTTTTTCTACGGGACTACATTCCCCCCGTAAAATCATATTTAATAAAAATTATTATACCAGTGTTTAAACTTCGGTTCAAACTTAAAATTAAACTTTTTTAATAAATTGGATTTCTCCAGATAAAAAGTAACCAAAAAGTTTAAAATGGATTTATAAATTTTTAGGTTATAAAATAATACACTCTAAAATCAATATTAATACTATCGGGAGTAGTATATTTAAAATATATTTTTTAAATTGAGTTTATTTTAAATATTTTTCAGTTATCTCATCTAATAAACTATTTAAAACTACCTGATAACTTAAATGTGGAAATTGCTCTTTTACCATATCGATCTTATCCCAAATATCTTTATATAATCTAATTGTTTTTGCTATTGGCTTATCTTCAGATGAATATATTTTTAATCCTAAATCGTTTGTAACCACTTTAGAACCACTTTGTGTACAAAGAATTTCTTTAAGTATTTTTTCTAAATCAAAAACTCTTTTTTCAAGTTCATTAAATCTTTTATTTTCTGAAACTGGCTCTATAACTTGCTTTTTCTTCACATCGGGCATTTTAGAACCATATTGTAACACAAACTGCCCATCAACCTTTTTTATATTTTTTCTTGCCAATCTTTTTGTTATTACTCGCTCATTAACCCCAAAATCAACCCTCTCTATTTCTTTCATCGGGCGCCCCTTCAAAAGCTCCCCATTAATATAAGCTACAATCTCCTCAATCCCCATTTCATCATATACCATACCTTGTAACCACCTTGTAATTTTTTGTACACATTAACTATAACCCTTTTTCTCATAAATTAAAATACTCTCACTTATCACCGTGCCATTTGGGGTAGCTCCCAGCCCTAAGGATACCGAACGTAAACATAAATAAAAAATATAAAAAAGAATAAACGGTAAAAAAATCCACGTTCCTTATAAAAATAGAACAGGTTACTACGTAACCCTATAATACAAGGGCGAGAAAATTTGCTACCTCTTGATTAAATTAAATAAATCTCTTATAATACAAAAAGAACAAGGTTATATTAATCCTTGCTCTTTTAAATATTTTCTATCACGAATATAGGTGTCTTTAGATATATTTAGTCGTAAACATATATCTTTTTGCTTAAGACCTTCTGCCAAAAGGTCTTTTATTTTTGCCCTTCTTTGTGATAGCTTTTCTTTTTCAGTTACTTTTCCATCTAATTTTAATTTTTCTAAATATCTCTTTTTTTGATATTCAGTATCTCTAACTCTTTTTCTCCTCTTATATTCATTTTGAGAAATTATAGTTGTCATATACTGTTCTTCATATCCTGTAATTTCTAATAACTCTATTAGAGTATCATTCTTATACTTATATTCTTTATTTTTATCTAAATAACACTTTTCTGCACTTCTAGTTGCCCTTATAACCTCGTTTTCCTTCAAAGGGTATATAAACATACTATTTAACTCTAAAACGTCTTCTAACGCCTTCTGGACATCTTCTGTGAAGCTACAAAGATAATACCTATATAAAAATAATATTATTTCTCTATGACCTCGTAAATCATATTCTCGAAGTTCACATAATTTTGTTATGTCTTGTATTCTTGCATAGTATAAACTTCTCTCTCTATAAATATAATTTATTTTCTTCGGTCTACCTTTTTTCTTTTCTTTTGGCTTCAATTCCGGAAGAAACTCTTTTTGTATTTCTCTTAAATCATAAATATAGTCAATTTCATCTAATATACTTACTACTGTTTTTGATTTTGTATTAATACTTCCTGGTACTCTTAATATTCTTGTTGCGTCTAAAGCTTGTCTATCTGCTCCAAATTCTTTTAATTGATTATATAAATATTCTTCTATTGCTTTCCATAATGGTAGCGCCTTACTTGGAACTTTATTTATCAACCATAACAATCCTAGTCCACGACCACTATCTAAAATATAATTTGTTGTTGGTATTTTTTTATTAAAATAATTCGCCTCTAAATTCATTATTATTTGTTCTTTTGTAAATTCAGTTTTATAACAATCTAAATCTATGAATAGAGCATTTAATTCTTTTATATATTCTAATCTTCTACATGGTTTATAGAATGTATTTAATGTTATATATATGTTTTCTCCTGTTAAGTCTGTTTCTTTAAGTTCTTTATATTTATAATGCCACTGACTATATCCATTTTCATCTATACAACTTCTCGTGATCCACCCTTTACTATTTCCATGAACCTTATCTATATATTCTACTTTTTTTACTTTTAACGCTTGTCCCACTACTTCACCTCCTTTGTTAGCCATTTTATTATAACATATTTTATTAGTATCTTTATATTTAAAAAATCTACTAGAATCTAATAACAATTATAGCAAATAATAATAATAAATATTACTTGAAATTTATTATTGATGTTGAAAACAAATTAAACTATAATTATTTCCTGAATGAAATTTATAACAAAGGGGGATTTTTATGAATAAAAATAAATTATTATCATTAATTTTAACCTTTTCTATTATTTCCAACTTACTTTGGTCTACAAATGTAGTATATGCTTCAGTATCAACGGAGTCTATAATTACTAATGATGAAAATACTACTTCTTCATCCGATGAATCCGAAACTATTAAAATTGAAGCTATCAACTCTAAAAATGATATTTCCAATTTCGTAGAAATAAGTAATGAACCTAAAAATTTAAATAATAAGATAGCTGACTATAATGCAGCTCCATCTATTACATCAACTAAAACAGCTCAAATAGGAGATATTATTACAAACACTTTAACTGGACTATCATTTAAAAAAACTGATAATACTGGTTTTAGAGCAAAACCAACAAAATATGGATATAGAATTATTGGTCCAGCTCGTACTCTAGATGGAAAAACTTTAAATTCAATATCTGATTTACAAGAAATTAATATCGAAAGTGCTCTTATTAAAGATGCTAATGGTGATTATGAAGATACTAGAATTGTTGTTGTTGTTTCATGTGATATTGATCCAACTGAAACGGTTTCATTGCAAAGAAAAATCATTGATTTTAAAACCTATCATAAAGATGGCTCAGATAAAAGTCCATTTATCATAACAAAAGAACAAATCGAAAATACTTTAAATGATATGCAAGTTTCTAAAGATACTATTTGGGATATTGGTATTTACTATCTTCAAGATAATGCACCTAATATTGAAAGCCCTTGGAATACAACCTCTGACTTAGAGATTAATGAACTAGAAGCAGGAGATATAACATGGAGTTCTAAAGTTGAAAATAATAGACTTTCTTATAAACCTGATGATTATGTTGTAAGAAATTTTGTTGACTGTGATGTACAAGCAAATTCATTTTTTGACCCTGGCTTTAATCAATTGATGCAAACTTTTACCTACTTATCAACTTCTGACATAATGTTAACACTAGATAAGACTGAAAATATTCAACCTAATGATATAATAACAGGTACATTTGAAATTAGTAATAACAGTACTTACTATAACTCAAATATATATTTTGGTTTTCATACTGAGCCAACTTCACAATTTGAGCTTTTAATTGATGAAACTTCAATTATTCCAGAAAAAGAAGGTTTTTATCAACCTACTAAAGAAAGTTGGTTTAGTAATTCCGGAGTTGATGGAGATGGAGGCATAAGAGGTGCTCTTGCAAAAAAAGAAAGTAATAAATTTAATTGGTATAAACTTCCTGGTGAGAAAAGTGTTAAAATTAGTTTCAAAATAAAAGTAAATGAAAATTATAATGGTGATGACATTAAATTAACCCCATTTGTTTATATCAGTGGAGATTCTAATAATAAGATTCTAGGAAATACTGTTAATATTAACGGTCATAGCTTCCAAGTACAATTCAATACTAATGGTGGAGAACCTAATATCCCTACTCAGGAGGTAAAAAAAGGAAGTAAAATAAATAAACCTGAAGTCTCTAGATTAGGATTTACATTAGATGGGTGGTATACAGATGAAAACTTCACTACAAAATGGAATTTTGACACAGACATTGTAGCATCTAACATAATGCTACATGCAAAATGGAAACCAAATATGGAAGTTATAAATAGTGTACCAACAATAAATGCAGAAGATAAGATATTAACGGTTGGTGATAGCTTTAATCCTTTAGATGGTGTTTCTGCAAACGATAATGAGGATGGAGAAATCACTTTAACTGAAGAGAATATTATTTCTAATAACGTTGATATGAGCCAAACTGGTACTTACTCTATTACTTATAAAGTTACTGATAAGAATGGTGCTTCTGCTCTTAAAACTATTATTGTTGTTGTTAACCCTAAATTAGAAGCTTTAAATCATATTCCAACTATAAATGCTACTGATAAAGTTCTAATTGTTGGTGATAGCTTTAATCCTTTAGATGGTGTTTCTGCTTATGATGAAGAAGATGGCGAAATCACTTTAACTGAAGAGAATATTATTTCTAATAACGTTGATATGAGTCAAGCTGGTACTTATTCTATTACTTATAAAGTTACTGATAAGAATGGTGCTTCTGCTCTTAAAACTATTACTGTTGTTGTTAACCCTAAATTAGAAGTAGTTAAACCTGAAAATAATAAACCTACAGTTGAAAGCAAACCTGAAGTAGATAATAAACCTACTGATAATACAAATAAATTACCTAATACAGGTGTTGAAAGCTCATTGCCATTGTTAGGTGTTTTATCTATAACAATTGGTGTAGCTTTATCACTTAAAAAGAAACAAAAATAATACATAAAAAATAAAGACTCTATAAAAATAGAGTCTTTATTTTTTATGTATTATTTAAAACTTAATTTATTAAATCCAAGTAAAAATAATATTATTATGAATAATTAAATTTAAAATAAAATTATAAAAATACACTTTAAATTATTATGTGATTTTGAGGTTTATTTTATTATGTAAAGTATTAATTAGTTTAAATTATATTTTTTCACTAGTGCTACACCACTTTCTTCTCTAATCATTATATATCTTTTCTGCTTCTAGATTATCCAAATTAAATTCTTCTGCTAATTTTCTAATAGCATCATTTTTTTATTGTAGTAAGTTCAAAATCAATAAATTCTTTAATTTTTTTTCATAAAACTCCCCCCTAAATTATATAATAATACTTTTTACATATTATAAATAACAGTTATTTAAACGGTATACAACACCACTTTAAACGATATTGAATATCTTTTGTATGGTTGTACTACATATTTATAAAATTGAATAATTCTATATAAATTGCTTAACTTCGCTAAATTTTGTTTTTGCGAAGTTGCACTTTTTAACGGTTTTAAGCCATTTGTAAGGGGTAAAATGATAAAAAATCCCCCTTTTTAGTTTAGTATTTGTAAATAAAATAAAAAAAAGTGAAATTTCGTGTTGAAACACACAAAATTTCACTTTTTATGGGCTCTTCATCTTTTTCAAAAATATTAACAACCAAAACTTTTTCTTTAGTTGATTTATATTTTTTATTTTTTATTATCATATCTTGTTGAATTAACTAAAATCTCATCACCTAATTCAATATCATTAAATAAACTGTCAAGAATTAGCCATATATATCTTAAATCGCCCCAAAACGCCATCAAATCAATTTTAATGCACTTTATAGTATAAAACTACCTACAAACAACAACCCCCCTTAAAATCGATTTTAAAGAGTTTTGAGCAATTTATACATTTTTTTGTTAAATATCTAGAGCTTTTATTATTATATTTTTATACTTTACATAAAAAATTTGCACATTTCCATATCTGTAAAACCTCCACAAAGTATGTGTTTTTTATGTGCAAATGATACGGCAAACATGCACATATGATATGACCAATAGGCATATAAATTCGGTAAATCTTCCATGTAAAGTATAACACAATATACTTTATGTTATAAAGTTATCGTGCCAGGAGTTCCTGGACCCAGGGCTTTGCCCTCGCTATCGCTTCACCCATAAACTTTTTATAAAAAGTTTAATCAAAAATTTTTTTAAAATCTCCACCTTGATTGCATTCCAATTTTCTCACTTGAGTTATAAAATATCTTAACTGGAAATTACAGCTATAGATATTTTATAAGAGCATAAAGAGAAACTGTCCCCGAAAGTTTTGGGGAGCTAGGCAAAGCCTAGCGTTTCCGTGGGGATAAAATCTTTTCCAATTCAATACCTTGTAAATACCATTTCAATACTTTATCTATACCAAATATTGAAAACTTCAATACGCATTTTTATTTATAATCTTGTTTCTTTTCTTCAAGTTTATTGATTTTCTATATTTTCACGCTCTTTAATGTATATATTTATATATTAAATATATACCCCATTAGGTATATGGGAAAAAATCATATAAAACCTTGCTTAGTACATTTATTTAAATAGTGAGGACATCGACTATTTATATCAATGTTTTGTCCTCACTAATGTCCACACCTAAGTCCACACTATTGTCCTCATATAACTACTGGTAATAAGACTGGTAATTTATTTATTATATACTCAATATTTTTTACCAGTACTATTACCAGTATTATTGCCACTGCATTTTTTATTTCTCTTTAATTTTTTTGTAGCCACAAATCTAATTTTCTTTTTTTCACTATTACAACATTCAACTTGTTTTATACTTTTTGTAGCTACAAAAAAAGGAGCTAAAAACTCGCTCCTTTAGTATTTTCAACTCTCTTATTCTCATATCTTTTTTATCCCCAAGTTCCATTAAATATTTCGTCATGAAAATATAAAATTCACTTAACTTACTTTTTTACCTGAAATAAACATGATTAATAATAATAAATCCCCCTATTTCCATTTATCATATAAATACCAAATTAAATAGGAATTTAGTAAAGGTAACAATATAGCAATTAAACTTATTTCTGAACCTTCTATTTGTGGCGTTTCTATAAAAGTAATAATTTTTAAAACATCTATATCTCCAACATAACCAATTATTGAATATGTCAAAAGCATTACCCAATAAGCTATAAAAGTTAATTTATCTTTTTCATCTTTAAAAAGCTTGTTTTTAATATTATTTAATATCTTCTGCATTTTTTCACCTTACTTTATAAATTAATTATATTATAATTTTAAATATTTTTCAGTTATCTCATCTAATAAACTATTTAAAACCACTTGATAACTTAAATGTGGAAATTGCTCTTTAACCATATCTATCTTATCCCAAATATCTTTATATAATCTAATTGTTTTTGCTATTGGTTTATCTTCAGATGAATATATTTTTAATTCTAAATCATTTGTAACCACTTTAGAACCACTTTGTGTACAAAGAATTTCTTTTAATATTTTTTCTAAATCGAAAACTCTTTTTTCAAGCTCATTTAATTTTTTATTTTCCACTAAACTATTATTTTTCTTCTCTAAAACTGGCTCTATAACTATGTTTTTCTTCGTTTCTGGCATTTTAGAACCATCTTGTAACACAAACTGCCCATCAATCTTTTTTATATTTTTTCTTGCCAATCTTTTTGTTATTACTCTCTCATTAACCCCAAAATCAACCCTCTCTATTTCTTTCATCGGGCGCCCCTTCAAAAGCTCCCCATTAATATAAACTACAATCTCCTCAATCCCCTTTTCATCATATACCATACCTTGTAACCACCTTGTAATTTTTTGTACACATTAACTATAACCCTTTTTCTCATAAATTAAAATACTCATTCTTCTTACCGAGCCGTTCGGGGGTGCCTCCAACTAAGTCAGCCTAGCCATAAAACAACAAAACATCTAATAAAAAATACCCTGTATAAATCTGTCTCCCCTAAAAATAGAACAGGTTACTACGTAACCCTATAATACAAGCTGAAAAAAAATGAGCCTTTTTTTTTTATTATTAATAGTATATACTAAATTTGATTTTGAAATAAAAAAAGAACGGACTATTTTAATAGCCCATTCTTTTTCATATAAGTAATATGTCTTTTGAGTGTTGACTCTGGTAAATCAAGCTCAATACAAATATCTTTATTTTTAAAGCCTTTTGCTCGAAGGCTTTTTATTTTTTTTCTTGTTTGCTCAAGCTCTTCTTTCTTAGACATCTTACCTTCAGCTTTTAATTTTTCTTTATACTTATTTTTGTTATATTCATTATTTCTTCTTTTGTACTCTTTCTTAGAAATTATTGTTATCATATGTGTTTCTTCAACTTCTGTAATCTCTAATAGCTCTATTAAAGTATCACTTTTATACTTATATTCTCTATTTTTATCTAGATAACACTTTTCTGCACTCCTAGTTGCCCTTATAACCTCATTTTCTTTTAAAGGGTATATAAACATACTATTAAGTTCTAAAACGTCTTCTAGAGCCTTCTGGACGTCTTCTGTGAAGCTACAAAGATAATACCTATATAAAAATAATATTATTTCTCTATGTCCTCTTAAATCATAATTCCTAAGTTCACATAATTTTGTTATGTCTTGTATTCTTGCATAATATAAACTTCTTTCTCTGTAGACATAGTTTATTTTCTTTGGT
The DNA here is from genome assembly GCA_944383305.1 of uncultured Clostridia bacterium. Classification (GTDB taxonomy): domain Bacteria; phylum Bacillota; class Clostridia; order Lachnospirales; family CAG-274; genus Tyzzerella. The sequence goes on from CALWOZ010000050.1 coordinate 11,829, forward strand.
CGACCTTTTTTCTTTTCTTTTGGTTTTAGCTCTGGAAGATACTCTTTTTGTATTTCTCTTAAATCATAAATATAATCATATTCATCTATTATACTTACTACTGTTTTTGATTTTGAATTAATACTTCCTGGTACTCTTAATATTCTTGTTGCATCTAAAGCTTGTCTATCTGCTCCAAACTCTTTCAATTGCTTATATAAATACTCTTGTACTGCTTTCCATAAAGGTAATGCTTGACTTGGTACTTTATTTATATTCCATAATAATGCTAATCCACGACCACTATCTAAAATATAATTTGTTGCTGGTATTATTTTGTTAAAATAATTTGCCTCTAAGTTCATTATTATCTGTTCTTTTGTATATTTAGTTTTATAATAATCCAAGTCTATATATACAAAATTTAATTCTTTTATACATTCTAATCTTCTACATGGTTTATAAAATGTATTTAATGTTATATATATGTTTTCTCCTGTTAAGTCTGTTTCTTTTAGTTCTAAATACTTATAATGCCATTGACTATATCCATTTTCATCTATACAACTTCTCGTGATCCACCCTTTACTATTTCCATGAACCTTGTCTATATATTCTACTTTATTGCTTTTTATCGCTTGTCCCACCACTTCACCTCCTTTGTTAGATAATTTATTATATCATAATTTCATATTTTTTCTAAAATATAATAGAGGCAGATTAACTTAAATAATCTACCTCTATTAATTTAAATATATCACTTATAATACATACTAAACAAATATATTAATATTGTACTTATTAAACAAATATATATAATCAAAGTTATTATATATTTCTCTCTTTTTAAATTTAATTTTTTTCTTTTTATTTTAAATTTTTGATTTTTATTACTTATCCATAGTGATATAACATATATAATAAAAAATGTTATATATTGAGTAACTCCTTTGAGCCTATCATTAAATTCCAAAAAACTACAGTTAAATAAGTAACCAAATATCCCCACAAATAAAAATATAATTACTCCTTTTAAATATACTTGTTTCATTTTATCTTGATACTCTTTAAATTCATCTTCACATATACTGGTATCTATATTTTTAAAAAGAGCATATCTGCTGACTAAATAAACTGAAAATATTAATGATATCCCAACAACTATAGCTGATATAGTATTTATAATTATTATCATCTTTGCTCTATTACTCCTTATCTAGCTACATATGAATATACAGTCCAAGAACCTATTCCTTTACCAACCACAGAAAAAGTTCCATATCTATTCAAATATGTTATTGCTAAAGCTATCTGTGCAGCATTATACACTAATGTCATATATCCTACAATTCCAGATACACAAGCTCTTAATGCATTTTTAGCAGCTAGCTCTGTTACTGTCCATAGTGTTCTTAAATTTGAATAAACAGCACTAGCCCCTGTAGAAACACCTATAATTGCATGAAATAGACCTTTTAGATTGTAATACCTAGATATAGTTGTACTTCCCCCATCAAGATATTCCATTTCCTCTCTATCAATATCTACATAACTACTTGGTAGTTGTAATTCATACTCCTTTTTTAATACAAATGTACTCATTATTTTTTCCTCCTTAATTTATGTATATATTTATTTTAAAAGACAATTAGATACTATAAATATTAACTTCCACTTATATAATTTAGGCGCCGTGTGTGTTAATATTTAATTCTCTAATTTCTTTTATTTCAATTTAACTAATCAAATTTAATTCCTATTTGTTCTAAAAAATATTTCATATATGTTATTTTTTCATATTTAACTCTAGTTTCAGTTGTCATACCTATTGTTAAGTTAACTCTTTCCCCTTTAGAGTCTTCTAAATATGTTTTTTCAGGCTTTACTTTAACTTTAAAATAAGCACTTCCATTTTCACTATCTATAGTTGCATCTTCATCTATACTTACTACTTCACCTTTAATAGTTCCATATTCCGATTGTAGTAATCCTCCTACAGCCAAAGATACTTCATCACCTATATGTATTCTCGGTCTATCACTAGAAGATAACATAGTTTCTATAATTAACTCATCTTCAGTTCCTGATATAGTTCCAATTAAATTCCCTGATTGTATTACCATCCCACCAGTTAAAGGTGTACTTAAATGTACTACTCCACTTTTCTGTGCTAACACCTGATATTGCTCTTTACTCTTTTCTAAAGCTTCTTTTTGTGCTACTACTTTTGATAATTCTAATTCATATTGATTTCTTTCAGTTGAAAATTCTGAAATAGTTTTATAATAATGCTCGTTAGCTTTATTTTTTTGTTGTTTCTTATATTCTTCTATTTGTTTTTCTTCATAGCCTTGCTCTTTTAATAATTTTTCATCTACATCAAATTCAGCTCTTGCTGAATATGCTTGTGCTAACCTATTATAAAATTCAACTTCATCTTCATTATATCTATCAAAATAATTTGTTCCGTTTGTTGCATTTTTTTCTGCTAATTTTAATAATTCAATTCTCTTACTATAACTTTCTATTTGTGCATTAACTTGCTCTAACTGAAGCTCTACTTCTAATCCATTCATTGTAAAAAGTACATCACCTTCATTTACTACACTGCCTTCATTAATAAATACTTCTTTTATTTCTCCTGAAATTTTAGTCATAATATGTGATTTGTTTTCTGATACTACTAACCCTTGCCCCTTTACAACATATGTTTTAACTGATTTATTAGCCCAAACTAAACCGGCTATTATCAATGCTGTTACTATTAAAATAATATAATTCATAAATACAGGTGGATTTTTATCATAAAGTAATTTACTATCAGTAATTTCATTTAAGTTATATACTTTCAAGTAAATCTCCGCCTTTCAAGCACTCCATAAATATATCTGCAACTATATTCTCTTCTTCCTTTTTAACAAAAACTGTATATGAATCTCCTTTTAACTTAATATCATTTTCAAAAGCATAAACACCTAACTTTTGATAAGCAAACTGTATATTTTCTTCTTTTTCATTAAATCTCGCAAATAAGCAATTACTTATTCTTAACTCTTTTTTTATTTCATATGGAGCTTCCACATTATAAATCGGATTTTTCAATTGAACCATAATCTTAATATTTATTTTAGCTTGTCCATTTTCATCTACTTCTAAATTTGAATAATTTATCATAGGACCAATAGGCAAGTTTCCTTTAGCCTTTATGTAACTATCCATCATATAATTGATTTTATCTATATGGGGTAGCGTCCATGGCCGTCAACCTAAGAAACCTTATTTTCTATAATAATGTATAATATTTAATTAATTATTATAGAAAGTGAGGC
>CALWOZ010000051.1 GCA_944383305.1 uncultured Clostridia bacterium
TGTTATTTTATATTATATTTTCAATTTTTAATGCGTGGGCTAGAAATACTTATTTTAAGAATAGGTATGCCTTTTGCTTGTGTAGGACTTTTGGATAATGATAAGGGAATTTTTAAACCTTATATGAATAAGTTTTTTCAATCAATGTTTGCGTGTATCATACAAATAGCTTTGTGTAAGCTAGGTATAGGGCTTATGCTAAATACAGGGATAAATATGAATATGTTCTGGGGAATAGCTTGCCTTGTACTTGCTATAAAAACACCTAGATTTTTATCAGAATTTTTAATACCAACAGGTGGTGTAGCATTTATAAATAATATTTACCATTCAACAAGGTTGGTAGGTATGGCTAGAAGTCTTGTTAAAAAAGTTGGGAGTTGATTAGATGATAGATGAACTTTCAAAAATAATGATAGGAATAATAAGAACAGGTGCTATTTTAAGATTTACTGTTTGTATGATAAATATGCAAAAAGCTGATGATGAAATGGAGGGGATAAAAAAGCGAATTGTAAATTTAATAGTGTTTTATATAATTGCAGAGAGTATATTTCAAATAAAGGATATACTCTTTTATTATTTCAATTAAGGTATGACTTAATTTTTCTGCCTTAAAATTTATAAACGGGTTTATGTTTTAAATTTTAAGGCAGAAAAATTCTAGGAATGCCTGTTTTTAAACATAAAATGTTTAAAAAATTGATTATTTTAAATAAGGAGAAAATATGCAAGATAAAAAAGAAATAATGCTTTACATTCCTATGGGTGTAAAGCTTGAACAAGAATTTTTTAATGGTTTTGGTAAAAAAGAACTTGTACGAAGTATAATTACAATGAGTATATGTTTTGTTATTTCATTTATTATATATTTATTTAATATGACGCAAAGTGTTTTAATTGTTGGTTTATTATCTAGTGTTTTTGGTAGCATTATGCTTTGTGTTAAAGATAGCCAAAATCAAAGTGTTTTAGATTATATTTTTAATGTAGTTAATTTTTATAAAGAGCAACAAATTTATGATTATGTTGGAGATTATTTTTAGGGGGTGTTAAGATGAAATTTAATATAATTTATGCAGACCCACCTTGAAGTTATAAAACATACTCAAACAAAGGAAAAGGGCGAAGTGCAGAAAATCATTACAAAACTTTAAGCATAGAAGACATAAAAAATATAAATGTACAAAGTATAGCAGATGATGACTGTATATTGTTTTTATGGGTAACCTTTCCTTGTTTAATTGAAGGGTTAGAAACAATAAAAGCTTGGGGTTTTACTTATAAAACAGTTGGTTTTTGTTGGGTAAAACGCTATCCAAAACAAACTGATAAATGGTTTTGGGGGCTTGGGTTCTGGACAAGAGCCAACGCAGAATTATGCTTTATAGCTACAAAAGGAAAAATTAAAAGAATTAGTAGTAGCGTTCATCAAATAGTAGATACACCTATTGAAAAACATAGCAAAAAGCCTGATATAGTGCGTGAAAAAATAGTTGAACTTGTGGGAGATTTACCACGAATTGAACTATTTGCAAGACAAAAAGTAGATGGGTGGGTATGTTTAGGTAACGAGATAGATGGACTTGATATAAATGAAGCAATCAAAAATATTGACTAAAAGACAAAAAATGATATAATAATACTGAATATCTTTGATATTCTAGTTATACTGAATAGTTATACTATTCTAGTCATACTGAATAGTTATACTATTCAATTAATATAGGGTAACGGTTTGGAAGTTATGGTTTAGCCTTTTTACTACATAACTATAAAGTAGTAGGAAGGGGGTTGATATATATGACTACCTATGAGGCGTTAAGCTTACTAATAAATGGTGGGATATTATTAATCACTCTTTTAAATTACATAAATAAAAAATAAAAGAGAAAAAAATACCATAAACTACTGCCAATAGCTTATGGTTATATAAAATTAAAATAACTCAAGGCTAAACTGCTTTCGAGCAGTTACCTATACCCTATATATACATTATAAAATATTTTAATGTGATTGTAAAGATATATTTTTATTAGATATATCTTTTTTGATATTCAATAATTAAAAAGGAGGTGCAAAAAATGATTTTATATATAACAAGTGAGGCAAACAGTGATATATTTAATTCTATATGTGGAGAAAACAACATAACAATAAATAAACTTAATAAAGTTTTTGATTTGAATACACTTTTTTCAAATAATAATTATGAACATTATCAAATATTAGCAGTAGATTTAGCTATTGTATCTAATACAGATGATGAGATATTAGATTTTTTCTTAAAGTTTAGGCAGTTGTATGATGCTAAAATAATAATTGTTGCTATTGGGAAAAAAGTTGGAGATTTAATTCTTTCAAAATTAGTTAGTGATGGAATTTTCAATTTTATAACAAGCGAAGATGATTTTTTACAAAAGGAAGAAATAAAGACTTGTATTTTAGGTAATAATGGCTACAAAGATTGTGTTAAATTTAAAATACAAGAGCCAACAAAAGAAATAGAAAAGCCAAATAAATTAGATAAAATTAAAGACTTTTTTAATAAAGCTAAAATTGAAAAACAACCTAAAATAAAATATCAACAAGAAAAAATAGAGCCTAAACCAACAATAATCGAAAAAGAAAAAATTATTGAACGTGAAAAAATAGTTGAGAAAAAAGTTTTAGTAAAGCCAAAAATTAATAAATTAAAAATAGCAGTTTGTGGAGTTTGTGAGAGAATGGGAGCAACAACACAGGCTTTTTTAATTGCAAACTATTTAATTAAATATGGTTTTAATGCTTGTTATATAGAGTTTAACAAAAAAGATGTTATAAAAAATATTAAAAATTTTTATGATGTTTTGGTTGATGACAAAAATAGAAAAATAAGCTATAAGGATTTAGATATTTTTGCTAATGTAACCTTTGAAGATTTGCCTAAAATATTAAGTATGAATTATGAGGCTTTTATATTTGATTATGGGGAATTTTTGCATACATCTGAAGAAAGTTTTGCAAGTGCAGATGTAAGAATTGTAGTAAGTGGTGCAAAGTTTTGGGAAGAAAAATATATACAAAATGTTTTTAAAATATGCCATATTTATAATGATATAAATTTTATTTTTAATTTTGTTGATGAAGATGATAGAAAATTTATTGTTGAAAATATGGAAGATTTGAAAGTTTATTTTTCCGATTATGCTCCTAATATTTTTAAGATTTATAATGAAGAAATATATAATGAAATATTTAAAGATTATTTGATATTTAAAGAAATTGGAGGTTAAAGTGAGTACATTTTACAATAAGTTTAAAGAAGAACAAAAGGAACAAGAAAGGCAAAAAGAACAGGAAATTTTAAAGCAAAAATTGCTAGATCAAAACTTTAGTAACCAACAAATAATAATACAAAACAAAAGCACTTTTAGAAATTTTATAAGATTTTTAATAAGTGCTTTTTTATTTTGTATAAAAGGTTTGTTTTATATAGGTATAACAGTTTTTTCAAGCATAGGCTTAACTGTTTTGTTAAATGAAAATTTAAGAAATAGTTTTATAAACTTCGTTAAAGCTGTTTTTTGAAAGGAGGTGATACAAGATGAAAAAATTAATTATGTGTTTGATTAGTATTTTGGCTTTAAACAAGACAGTTTTTGCTAATAATTTAGTTGAAATTCAAACTTCTATTACTGAAGACAAAACAAAAGCTATAAAAATATTTGAAAGTTATGAAGAAATAAATGAAACTGAATTAAAAATTTTGTTGTTTGAAGATTTTGAGCAAGACAGCTTTAAGTACACAAAAAATAGTGTAGACATAGAAAAGGTAACTAAAACAGATACTATAAAGGCTACCGAAACTTTAGATGTAATACTAACTAAAAAAGAAAAAGAAAAGTTATCTAACTTAGAAATAATAAATTTATTTCAAGATAGCTTGCCTTATGAAAAAGACGGTTACAAAGGAATTTTACAAAAAGATTTGTCTAGCTTAAAAATAGAACCAAACAAAACAGAAAGCAACACAACATATACAAATCAAACGATAACACTTAATGAGAAAAAAACTTATTATGGTTTAGAAAATAATGACTATGGCTTGATACCTAAAACTATTACTAAAAATGGTGTAACATTAAATTTAGTAGACGCAAATTTTGTAAGTACAAACAATGAAGCTATTTCAAGTGTAGCAAATACTGGTGTTGGAACACTTTACAACTGTAATGCAGTTTATAAAGGTAGCTACATTAAAAAGATACCTAATACTAAAACAAATGTGATAGATTACAAGGCTACAATGGAGTATAAAGGTGATATTTCAAAAGAAATTTTTGAAAAAAATCTTATAACAGTGTCTTATGTTGGTAATAAAATTGTAGATTTAACCGTGCCAGTTGTAGCTACTACAAGTGGTGGTATTTTAGGTGGAGTTATATTTTTATTTGTAAAACGAAATGTGAAAGTTTATAACCTTATTAATGGTAGCTATCAATTAATTGGAAAGTGTAAACTTACACAAAAAGATAGAACAATAAATTTAACACACTTGTCAATTAAAGCTCAAAGTAATATTTACAAAATAGTTATTGATAACAACATATATCAAAAGCTTAATAATCAAGAAATAAATATAACTTTAAACAATATTACAAAGTTACAGAAACTACAAAATCAAGTTATTGATGTAACATTTTAGGGGGTAAAATATGAAATTTAATAACAATAAAAACAGAACATTTTTACTAGCTATGATGTTTGCGACTATGATGAATGCAACAACTTTCGCTAGTAATTTTACTGATATAAACAATATACAGGATAAAGAGTATATTCAAAAATTTGTTGACAAAGGCTATATAAAAGGTTATGAAGATAATGCCTTTCGCCCTAATAACACTATAACAAGGGCAGAAATAGCTCAAATATTATCAAGTTTTAATATAAATCTAAAGTTTGAAGATGTAAACTTTAAAGACGGTAATGGTTGGTTTTCAAATGCTATAAAAAAAGCTACTGAAAATGGGTTTTTAAGTGGATACAAAGATGGAACATTTAAGCCTAATAATAAAATAACAAGGTTTGAGATGATAAAAATAACATCAATGCTTGTTAGAAATAATGATTACAACAAAGTACAGTTACCTTATGTAGATACAAATAATATTCCTAGTTGGGTGCTTAATGATGTAAATAATCTTTATGCTAGTAAAGTTATAGACTTTTACGATAATAACTTAATTAATGGTAATGCTTATATAACAAGGGCAGAAGCAGTTACAATGTTATCAAAAGCATTAGAAGTTAATAATTGGGATATGAACAAGGTTACACAAAATGTAAAAACTAATAAAACTAACCCTTTACCTACACCAACGGCTTTACCTAAAGGAATAATAGGATATTTAACAGTGCAAGGAACTAATATAAAAGATTTTCCTGTTAAAGATGCAAGGGACAACGAAGAAATGCTTACAGTAATGAAAAGTTCAGTAGGGCATTTTACACAAACACCTATTTTTAATGGAAATGTTGGCTTGTCGGCTCATAATCGTGATTATAAAATAGATTTTAGAGAGCTAAAGAATGTAAAACTTGGTGATATTGTAACTTATCGTACTAACTTTGGGACAAGAACATACAAAATCACAACTAAAACAGAAATTGAAGAAACCGATTTTTCATACCTTGAAAACACAAATGACAATAGAATAACTATGATAACTTGTATTGAAAATAAGCCTACAAAAAGACTTTTAGTACAAGCTACACAAATTTAATAAGACTAACAAAAACAATATGTCAGAAAATTCAGAAAAGTATTATTGACTTAAATGTTTACTTATGGTAATATGATTATAAGTTAAATTTAAGGAGAGATATTTATGAAAAGAGTTTTAAAAAGTCTGTTAAGTGGAGTTATTGTTGGTAGTATAATATTAAGTTGTGTCAGTGTATTTGCAAATCAAAGTCAAGTTGTAAAAGTTAGTATAGGGAGTACAGTTGCTAATGTAAATGGCAATAATACTACTTTATCTGTTGCCCCATATATACAAAAAAGTAGTGGTAGTATGATGATACCTTTAAGGTTTGTATCAACTGCTTTAGGTATTCCAGAAAGTAACATACAGTACAACGCAAATACAAAAGAAATATCAATCACGTACAATGGCACAACTGCTATATTTATAACAGGTACAGATATAGTTTACTTAAACGGAAGTAAATATACAATGTATGCAAATGATAGTAATACTAATGCAAAAACTGAAATAGTAAATGGTAGTGCATTTATTCCTTTAAGAGTTTTAGAGCCACTTTTTGGCTTTAAAATAGATTGGGAAGAAACAACGAAAACTGCTATTTTGTCAAATATAATAGAAAAAACAACAGTTGAAGACACCCAACCTATTATTGAAGAAAGTAATAATATTTTAACAGAAAATGCTCAAACTGTTGAAGAAGTAAGTAGTGAATTAACAGAGCAAGATATTAGAGCGATGGAAGAAGAAGTTGTTAGGTTAGTTAATGAAGAAAGAGCTAAATATGGACTTCAACCTTTAGAAATATCTGAAAAGTTAATGAAAACTGCAAAAATGAAGTCGGAAGATATGGCAACTAGGAATTATTTTTCACATACAGATCCAGATGGATATACTTTATATAAGCAAATAGAAGGATTAGATAATTATTGGACAATAATGGAAAATTGCCACGCAGGCTCATTTGATGCAAAAGCTTCTATGTTAAACTTGTTAAATAGTAAAAAACATAGTGAACAAATTTTAAATCCTGATTATAGGTATATTGGTGTTGGGTTTGTTCAAAATTATAATTCTGAATATATAAATTATTGGACACAACATTTTTCTAAAGATGACAAATGGGCAAATTAAAAATATTTTAAAAGCATTTCATAATGAAGTGCTTTTTTTGTACAAAAAAATAAATATTAAAAGGAGAATATTATGCAAATAAAAAATAAAATTTTAGCGATAACATTAAGTTTTTTAATGTTATTTACAAATATAATTAATGTTTTTGGTTATGAGTGGGATTTAGAAGTACCACTTATAACAAATAGTAGTAATGATATTGTTTCAAATGAAACAAATAGTATAGATAATACTGTTATAATTAATGGAGAAGTTAAAGAGCAAAGCTCCAATATTACACAAAATCAAAATACAAAAAATGAAACTACAAATATTGTTAAAAACAATTCTAAAACAGATAATAAAATTTTAAAAGAAACTTTTAGTGAAAAAACAGGTAAAACTGTTACTGTACCTATAACACGCTCAATAGAGTTAAAGGAAACAAAAGGAGCTAAAACAACAATAACTCTCGTAGGTGGAGATAAGGGAGCAACGGCAAGTGTTGCATTCAAAGGCGATGAACCGAACGCAACGCAACACGCAATAATAGATTATATAACAAGAGAAAACAATGACCCTAACGCCGTTAGCTATTGTATCTCTCCATTTTACGCAGGAGCTAAGGAAAATTTTAGCACAACTGTTACAATAGACCCAAATTTAACAGCAACAGACAAGCAACTTTTAGGTATTGCAGTTGCAGGTTATCCTTACAATAAATATAATGTTGCAGGTTATGACGCATTAAAAGAAGAAGATAAATACTATGCAACTTTAATAGCTATGGAACATCTTATTTTTCAAAAAACAGGAGAATACAAAAATAAAAAGGGAGTAGTATTTAATGGCGACCATTGGAATAGTACTAGATGGTATCCAGTAAAAACAGGGGATACAAATGCTCAAAATATAATAAATGTAGCAAAACAAATTTATGCAAAAGGTATAGCCAACCCTTATGACCCAGAAAAAGGTATTGCTACTATAAATTTTACAGATAATACAGGTAATAAAGGGACTTTAGCACCTATTGGCGACAAATATAAAATAAGTATAACATTAACAAGTGATATTCCTTATAGCCACGCACTTTTACAGTTTGATGACCCTAAAATTAAGCAGTGGGCAACAGGAGATACAAAAATGCAGTTTTATGACGGAACATCTGAAAGCGGAAAAAGACTTAATTGGGGTACATACGAAATAGATGGACAAAGTTATGAAGGTATTTTGATAGAAAAAACTAGTAGAAAAACAGATACAATAACAATTGTTTTAGATAAAGCAACTGCAGATAGTGTTGGGGATAAATATACAGTTAATTACACTGCTAAATTTTTTGGTGGAAGTATGCAAGTTGGATATAAAACAAAAAATATTGATTCTAATTTGCAAGATTATGCTACAATAACATCAGGTAATGCTACTGCTAAAAATTCTATTACTTGGAGCAAATCAACTATTCCACCTGAACCACCGACTGAAACAACAACTGCTACTACAACAACAAGAGCAGAAAAAGAAAAAGGTGGGCTTAAAATATTAAAATACAACAAAAAAACAAATGAACTTGTAGCAGGTGCTATCTTTAAAATAAGAGGTATTTCACAAGGTGTATACGACTTTAACGTACAAATACAAGCAAGTAATGGGGCAGAGATACCACTTCCTAATGGTGGTAAAGCTGTTTGTAAAGACGGTGTAATTGAAATATCAAACATTAATGTAGGTACTTATGAGATAACAGAAATTACCCCACCACCTAACTTTGATTTAGCTTTAGGACAAAATTCACAGACTGTTCAAGTAGAAAATCAAACTAATGCTACACTTTATCCACAAGTTAGATTTATGAATAACCCTTATGGTAGCTTAAAAATTAAAAAAGTAGACGCAATTACAGGAAAGCCACTTGAGGGGGCAGTATTAAAAATTTCTAATCCATTGTTTAACTATGAACAAGAGTTTACAACAGGGGCAGACGGTACAATAGAAATTGAAAACCTAAAACAAGGTAGCTATGAAATAAAAGAAGTTAAAGCTCCAAACGGATATATACTGTCTGATGAAACAAAAGTTGCCGTTATTAAATGGGGCGAAGAAACAACTATAACTTATGAAAATGAACCTAAAACAAGCCTTATTATAACTAAAATAGACAGTGAAACAGGTGCAAAATTAAACGGTGCTAGATTTAGATTAAAACATACGACAAGTGGTGCTGAATACTTTACAGATGAAACAGTAGACGGTATAGCTACTATTGAAGATTTAGTAGCAGGTACTTATATTTTAATAGAAATTCAAGCTCCAAGTGGCTATATTCTCAATAACGAACCTATAACAGTTGTTATAGAAAATGACAGAGTTAATTCAGTTACTATTAAAAATAGTAAAAAGCCTAGTATAAAAATTATTAAAAGAGATATAGATACTAAAGAAGTTTTACAAGGTGCAAAATTTGAAATATACAGAGCAGAAAACAATACAACTCAAGGCTTAATTGAAAAAGTTGGCGAATACTTTACAAATCAACAAGGGGAAATAAACCTTGATACACTTGACTATGGTTGGTATTGTATCAAGGAAGTACAAGCACCAAATGGCTATTTATTATCAGAAGATAATACAAAATTTGTATTTTTAGAGCCTAATCAAACAGGAGATAAAACTGTTGAAGTAATATTTGAAAATCATAAAAAGCCCAACTTAACTATTAATAAAATAGGTAGTGTTGGAAAAGAACCTTTACAAGGTGCTAAATTTAGCCTTTTCTATGCTACTATTCAAGGTGGAGCAGTTGAAAAGGTTGGAGATTATGTAACTGACGAAAAAGGACAAATAATTATTGAAGAAGGCACTTTAAAAGAAGGTTGGTATAAGCTTCAAGAAACAGAAGCTCCACAAGGATATGAAATACAAGGTACAGGTACTTATGAATTTTACCTTAAAGCAGGAGAAAGCAAAGAAATAACTGTTGAAAATGTTGCAAAAAATGCAATAGTTATTAAAAAGGTAGACGCAGATACAGGCGAACCTTTAGCAGGTGCAAACTTCAGTATAAGTATTATATCTGACGGTAATTCTAGTGGTACACACGGAACGACTATTGCAAATGTAATTACTAATCATAATGGTGTTGCAGTTGTTACAGGACTTAAAGCTGGTGGCTATATTATAGAAGAAACAAAAGCACCAACAGGCTATGTTATGGTAGAACAAGCTCAAACAGTATGGCTTAATAAAGACGATACTTCTTCTGTTACAGTAACTTTTGAAAATAGAAAAAATGCAGGGCTTGGCATTAAGAAAATGGATAGCATTACAAAAGAGCCTTTAGCAGACGCAATATTTAAAGTAACTGATAGCAAGGGGCAAGTTGTAGGAACAAGCAACGGACTATTTAGAACAGATGAAAAAGGCTTTATTCATATTCCAAATTTAAAAACAGGTGCATATGTTGTACAAGAAATACAAGCACCAGACGGATATGTTTTAGATAATACACCACAAACAGTACATATTGAGTATGGAAAACTTCATACCCTTGAATTTTTTAATACCCCAAAAACTAGCATATTAATTAAAAAATATGACAATGAAACTAGAGAGCCTTTAGCTAATGCAACTTTCAAAGTAACAGATAGTAAAGGACAAAATGTAGGCAATGGAAACGGACTTTTCACAACAAATGAAAATGGTACAATACTTGTTCCTAATCTTAAAAAAGGTACTTATATTGTAGAAGAGATAAAAGCTCCTAATGGGTATCTTTTAAATAGCAAGCCACAAGTTGTAGAAGTAGATAATGGAAAAGTTTATACTCTTGAATTTTTTAATAAAAAATATGATAGCTTAACAATAGTTAAACTTGACGCAACTACAAAACAGCCTTTAGCTAATGCATTAATCAAAGTTACAACTGTTGATGATAAATTTATCGGCGAATACAGAACAGACGAAACAGGTACTATTGTTGTAACAGGCTTAAAAGCAGGTACTTACAAAGTACAAGAAATACAAGCTCCTAATGGCTATGTACTTGACAATACTGTTAAACTTGTTCATTTAAAACAAGGAGAACCACAAAAAGTAGAAATATTTAACTCTAAAAAAGCAGGTATCCAAATCTTAAAAAGAGATAGTAAAACTGCTAAACCATTACAAGGTGCTAAATTTGAAGTACGCAAAGTAAACGGCGAGCTTATAGGAGCTAACTATATTACAGATAGTAACGGTATGATTACTATTAATGGACTTGAGCAAGGTTGGTATACTGTTAAAGAAACAGTAGCCCCTAATGGATATGCTTTAAATACCAATGTACAAAATGTAGAAGTTAAAACAGATAAACATACACAAGTTGTATTTGAAAATGACAAGTTAGGCTCTATTAAATTAAAGAAAATAGACTATGTAACAAGAAAGCCTATACCTAATGTTAAATTTAAAATAACTAAAGAAAATGGCGAAAATGTAGGCGAATTTGTAACAGATAAATGGGGCGAAATTAACCTTATAAATAAATTAGAACCTACTACTTACCTTATTGAAGAAATGGCAGTACCAACAGGCTATGCACTTGATAAAGGTGTAAGAAAAGTTAAAATTGATGTAGGTACTGAAACAATGGTTGAATGGGAGAACTATCCACTTGCTACTCTTGATTTATTAAAAATAGATGAACGCACTAAAAAGCCTATATCTGGTGTTGAGTTTGAACTTTTAAATAGTAAAAAGCAAAGTATGGGTAAATTTACAACAGATAAAGACGGAAGAATTTATCTTGAAAGCAAACTTGCACAAGGGACTTACTATATAAAAGAAATTAAAGCTAAAGACGGATATATTAAAAATAACGGCGAAAAAATGGTTGAGCTTAAATGGGGCAAAACGACAAAAGTAGACTTTGTAAACACTCCTATTTTTGGGCAAATAGAAATTCATAAAATAGGTTCAAAAAACAATCAAATAACAGGGCAACTTGACGGAGATAATTTAAAAGGTGCAGAATTTACAATATACGAAAAAGCAACAGGTAAAGAAGTAACAAAAGTTGTTACAAACTACAACGGTATAGCTAGAACAGGCGAGCTACCTTATGGAGAATATATAGTTAAAGAAACTAAAGCACCTGCTTATTATGTTTTAAATGAACAAGAATTTGAAGTTTCTATTAAAAACAATAAAGAAGTTGTTAAGCTAGAAGTAGAAAATAAGTCAGTAGATTTAAAAACAGGTGGCGAAAAATCAACTGTTAAGCAAACTAAAGCAGAAGATACAATAAGATATGATTTTAATAATATTCAAAACTTATCTACTGTCCCTTTAGATGATTTTTATATTCACGAAAGTTTGCCAAGTGCTATAACAGTACAAAGATTATTTACAGGTACATTTAACCAAAATACGAAATACAAAATAACTTACAAAACTAATAAAAATAAGGAATTTAAAGTACTTAAAGATAATCTATTTACTGATAGAGTTTATGAAATAGACTTAACTAAAGGCTTACAACAAGGGGAATATATTACTGACTTAAAATATGAGTTTGAAAGAGTTGGTGTTGGCTTTAGAGAAGTAGAAAAACCTTTCCTTTATGCTAAAGTAAATAGTAATGTTAAGAAAAATGAACAATTTACTAATATACTTACAGTTGGTGGTAAATATGATATGCAAACAGTAAAACACGAAGATAAATTTACAACAACAATAATAAGCACAACACCAACATTTGATGGTAAATTACCTAAAACTGGTTATTAATTATTGACAATATATACCATATAATTTATAATACATTTTATATAAAAAAAATATAAAGGAGTAATGAGATATGGGGTTTAGTCAACAGGTTAAAGAAAATGTTCTTATAAAATGTAAACGTCATTGTGTTTTGTGTGAACAACCTAAAGGTATAAAAATGGAAGTACATCATATTATACCAAAAGCAAAAGGTGGTAGTGATGATATTGATAATGCTATACCTTTATGTTTTGATTGTCATCAAGAAGTGGGAGGATATAATCCTGAACATCCTAAAGGTAATAAATATACATATGTTGAGTTAAAACAAAGAAGAGATAATTTTTATGAAAGATTAGATAAAAACGAATTTCCTGTTTATTCTTATACTATAAATCAAAAAGACAAAGAATTATTTGAAGAAATAAGTAATATTTTTTCAGATAGTAATTTAATATATTATTTGAAAGAGTTTGATTTAGGTAATTCTTTTGATAATAAAATTTTTTATCCACTTAATGAATTAGAAATGAAAAAAGACTATCCTAAATACTTTTTTGTTGATAATGAGTTAGAATCAGCTAAAAATGAATTATTTAATTCACTAAGTGATTTTTTGTACTTTAAAGCTACTAAGACATTTCCACAAGATAATGGTGAGCAAAAGTTGGAAGTTTATCCTCGTGAAGATTTTGAAAAATATCAAAGGGAATTTAATTCATTAGCAACTAATGTATTCGAAAACTATCAAAAATTATATAAATTAGGTATAAAAAAAATGTATTAAGAAGAAGTTTCAAAAACTTCTTCTTTTTTATATTATTAAAGAAAACATTTTATATAAACACTTTATTGAATAGTTTATATTGATTTTAAGGAGGAAAAATGCAAACATTAATAGTGCCAATAATAATATTAATAAGTGTAATTGTAGGTGGAAGTATTTTGATATTATACATAAATAATTCTACAAATAAAAAATATAAAGATGAACAAGACTTTGATAAGGAAACAGCTCAAGAATTTATAAATATCAAAGATATAAATGACAAATATTTGTATACTAATGAGGGTAATGTGATGATGTATTTAAGGATAGATAGCATAAGTATTGATTTATATAGCAAAAGTGAAAAAGAAGCCTTGATGAAATCTTTAACGGCGGAGTTATCTGAACTACAGTATCCTTTTAAGTTTATAGCAGTATCACGCCCTGTTGATATAAGCTCTATAATAACAAATATGCAAGAGATGATAAAGTTTTCTAATGATAATCAAAAAGAATTACTTAAAAAAGAGATTATTGAAATGAACAACTTTGCGATGAGTGGTGATATTGTAGAAAGGCAATTTTACATAAGTATATGGGATAAATATCAAGAAGGTATTGAAAAAGAAATATATAGGAAAGCTATGTTACTTGTAGAAAAATTTACTATAAATAATATAGGCTGTGAAATATTAAATCAAAGAGAAATAATGCGATTTATAAATTTAATAAACAACCCGTATTATGCACATTTAGAAGATACAAATTATGAAAAAAATATACCAATAATTACAGAATAGGAGAACATTATGGCGAAGATAAAGAATAAAAAACAGACTAACCCAATATTAGATATATTAACACCAATAGGTTTAAGATTTAATAAAAATACGCTACATATAGGCGAAAGTTTTACTAAAATTTATGGTATTATAAAGTATCCTAACAAGGTAAAAAGCGAGTGGCTCTCAAAAATAACAAACATACCTAATACTGTTGTAACAATAGGGATAAACCCTGTGGATAACACAAATTTAGTAAATGCAATATCACGAAATATAGTTTATGATAGAAGCATTGCAGAAAGTGCAAAAGACCCACTTGCAAGGCAAAGGGCAGAAAAATCGGCAGAAGACGGCGAGAAAATAATAATGCAGATAGATAGAGAAAATGAAACTGTTGCACTTATGACCATTTGCGTTGCTACAATGTCAAGAGATGAACAAGATTTTAAGAGAGTTTGTAGGCGTTCGGAAAGTATGATAAGTGTATTAAAATGCAAGATGAGAGCAATACCTAATTTGCAAAAAGAATTATTTAAGCATATATATCCAACATTTACTAATCGTGAGAAGATAGAAAATATACTACAAAAAATCGTACCTATATCAACATTTGTAGGTGGTTTTCCATTTGCTAGAAGTGGCTTTAATGACGGAGCAGGATACTATTTAGCAACAGATAGTAACGGAGGACTTGTTATAACAGATATATGGAAAAGAGAAAGCGACAGAACAAACTCAAACATTGTAATAATGGGAAATAGTGGTGTTGGCAAGTCTACTGTTATAAAACATATAATACTATCAGAGTTTATGCAAAACACAAAAATAGTATTAATAGATCCAGAGTCCGAGGTGCGACACGAAGTCGTATAATGAATTGCTTAAAAAAAGCTACCCTTTCCATTTGGGGTAATCCTACCATAATCTGCGTAAATGGTAACGTTTAGGTGGAAAGCTTATG
>CALWOZ010000052.1 GCA_944383305.1 uncultured Clostridia bacterium
CGTTGGTCAAGCGGTTAAGACGTGGCCCTTTCACGGCTAAAACAGGGGTTCGATTCCCCTACGGGTCAGTTATTTATTAAAAGTTTAATTTATTTTAATATAACTTTATGGCGATATAGCCAAGCGGTAAGGCATGGGACTGCAACTCCCTGATCCCCAGTTCAAATCTGGGTGTCGCCTTTAATTATAAAAAGCAAAATACATATGTATTTTGCTTTTTATTGTATGCAGAATATCACGTGTAGAACACGTGGTTCAAAAAAGGCTGTGCCGATGAGTAGAAAAAAATAACCTCCAATTGTAAAATATATATGGGTTAGAGGCCATATAAGAACAAAGGAGGTATGCAAAATGGATAATAATAGTTTAGCACATACTAAATGGAATTGCAAATATCATATAGTATTTGCACCAAAATATAGAAGACAAGTGATATATGGAAAAATTAAAGAAGATATAGGAAAAATACTAAGAAAATTATGTGAGCAAAAAGGAGTAGAAATAATAGAAGCAGAAGCTTGCAAAGATCATATACATATGTTAGTGAGTATACCACTGAAATTGAGTATTTCAAGTTTTACGGGATATTTAAAAGGAAAAAGTAGTTTTATGATATTTGACAGCCACACAAATTTAAAGTATAGATATGGAAATAGAAATTTTTAGTGTAGAGGATATTATGTAGATACAGTAGGAAGAAATAAAAAAGTAATAGAAGAATATATAAGAAATCAATTACAATAAGATATAGCATTAGATCAAATGACATTGAAAGAATACATTGACCCGTTTACGGGTGATAAAAATGCCAAAGCATAAAAAATAAACCCCTTAAGGGATTGCTTGAAAATAAAATGCTGCCTACAAATTTATTCAATATGCCTTTAGTCATAGCAAGTAACATACCCTTATATGATTAGAGCAAGCCACCCGTTGAACGGGTGGTCTTGACTGTTATATATAGAATACCACGTGTTCTATATATGGCTTAAAAAGACTGTGACGATGAGTAGAAAAAATGTTGTTCGTTTTTAGTGGCGTTTAAAATATTAAATAATAAAAGATATTTCCATATATTATTATTTTAAATATTTTAAGTTAAATGTTATATAAAATAAGGATATTTTTTATGAGTATATTTGAATAAAGAATAAACTTTTGCTACAACTATTATTAACAAACAACCTAAAATAACCTCCCGTTGTAAAATATATATGGGTTAGAGACTATATAAAAATAAAGAAGATATCCTTAATGGATAATAATAGTTTAATACATACTAAATGGAATTTTAAATATCATATAGTATTTACCCTAAAATATAGAAGACAATTAATATGTGGAAAGGTTAAAGAAAAAAATAGGGAAAATATTAAGAAAATTATGTGAGCAAAAATGAGTAGAAATAATAAGATAAGCTTATAAAGACTGCCAATACATAGGTTAATAAGTACTAATTTAAAATATGAATATGGAAATATAAACTTTTAATATAGAGAATATTTATATATGTTAGTAAGAAATAAAAATATAATAAAAGATATAATAGAAAATATATAAAAATCAATTACAAGAAGATATAGTACCAGACCAAATAAATATTAAAAGAATAATTTATATTTATTGATGATAAGAATGATAAAGTGTAAAAACTCATTAAGAATTTTATAAAAATAAAATGATTGGTAAGTATTTGGGCATAAATAAAGTTATAACAAACTTGATGTTTAAATTTATTGTATTGACTTTTGATTATATTGTATTTTAGTAGTAATTAAAAATTAAAATAGTGATAAAATTATTTATAAATAATTTATAGTTGTAAAAATAATTTTAATGTGATAAAATTTTTGTGTTAAGTTATATAATATAAAGGGAGTAACAGTTTATGATGCTTAAAACAATGCCAATATTTATTAGTATAATAAGTTTTTCTTTAGTTATTAGAATATTATTAAAAAAAAGTGATAATGGCTATGACAAAGCCATAGATAAATTTGTTGATAGAGAAACTAAAGCTAACTCTATAACAAAAGATTTTGATACATTAGATATTAATTTTGTTACACCATCTAAAACATTACCTTTTAAAGAATATGAAGATACACCTATATATAAAAATGTTATAAAAAAGCAAAATCTAGTTAAAAGAAAAATAGAATTAGAAATGATAAAAATACCATCTAATCTTACAAATACAGAGATTAAAGAAAGATATGGTATTAATAATTTTGACAAAATATCCTTATTGGAGGAACATTATAATTCTTATGTAAGAAGTTTATTTGAATGGGGACAAGAACTTTTTAATCTTAATAATATATATGATAGTAAAAAAGTATTGTTAGAAGCAGCTAGATTAGAGGCAAATATTAGTCAGATATATATAACATTGGCAAAAATATATGTAAAAGAAAATAATAAAGATAGCTTATTAAAATTAAAAAATACTGTTGAAAAAATAGAACTTTCATTAAAAGATAAAGTTATACAAGAAATAGATAATTGTATTAATAAATTATTATAAAAGGTGATAATATGGCATTTACAAAAAATCAGTTAGAGGCTATAAATGAGCGTAATAAAAATATACTTGTATCTGCAGCTGCAGGTTCGGGTAAAACGACTGTCTTAGCTGAAAGGATAATAAATAAAATAATTAAAGATAGAGTAAATGTAGATAACCTTCTTGTTGTTACATTTACAAAAGATGCCGCTGAAGAAATGAAGGAGCGTATTATAAAGAGAATAAATTTAGAATTAGAAAAAGATAATACAAATTCATTTTTATCAGAGCAATTAGTTAGGATAAATAAGGCGCAAATATCTACAATAGATGCTTTTTGTTCTAAAATTGTAAGAACTTATTTTAAAGCTATTAACATAGACCCTAATTTTAGAATAGGGGATAAGGGTGAATTAGATATATTGACAGATGAAACGTTACAAGATTTTTTAGACAGATATTATGAAGAAAATAACAAAGAATTTATTAACCTTGTAGATGCTTTTACTAAAGGGTCTAATGATGATAACTTTAAAAGTATTTTTTTAAAAATATATTTTAAATCACAAAATTTGCCATATCCTAAAAAGTGGTTAAAAGATGCTTATAATCAGTTTAAATTTTCTAATGAAGACGAATTTTTTTCATCTAAAATATTTTTAAAAATGATAGACTATATACAAGATTGTATAAATGAAGTATTAATTATTTTTGATAAAATAAAATTAATTTCTACTGGAGTTTTAGATTTTGATAATAATGTTAATGACAAATCAACATTAGAAAGTTTTTTATTAAATGAATTTTCTAATTTTTATAATATGTTAGAGCATATAAAAAATAAAAATTTTAAATCTTTAATAGATAGTATATACAATTTAAAATATGATAGATGGAAACCAAGTTTTTTAAAAGAAAATCCAGATTTAAAAGAAAAAATTAAAAGTTTAAGAGATTTATATAAGAAATTTATAGATGAAGAAATAATAAAAAAATTTTTTTCAAAATCATTGCAAGAAACAATGGAAGACATAAAGACTATATATCCAATTTTATATACATTATGTAATCTTATTATAGAATTTGATGAATACTTTATGTATATAAAAAAAGAAAAGAATATATTTACATTTAATGATATAGCACATTTTTGTTTAAGTATACTTATTGATAACAATCAACCTACTGATATAGCCAATGAATATAAACAAATTTTTGATGAAATTATTATAGATGAATATCAAGATAGTAACTCTATACAAGAAAAAATTTTATCTATAATATCTCATAATAATAGGTTTATGGTAGGAGATATAAAACAATGTATTTATAGATTTAGACAAGCTAATCCTGCCATATTTAATGAAAAATATAATGGATATTTTAATGGTAAGCTAGATGGTAAAAGGATAGATTTAAATGCTAATTTTAGAAGTAATAAATATGTTATAGATGGTATAAATATAATTTTTGAAAATATTATGTGTGAAAAATTAGGTGAGGTATGTTATGATGAAAATGCAAAACTTTATAATGAAGCAATTTTTCCAGAACCTAAAGATAATGAAAATATTTTAAAAAATTGTTCATTAAACATTATTGACTGTAGTGAATATGTAAAAGATATAGATAGTAATGATATATTAGATATTGCTAGTGATGAGATTGAAGCTAACTTTATTTGTAAAAAAATAAATGAACTTTTTAGCAATAATACTATGGTTTTTGATAAAGAAATTAATAAATATAGACCTATACAATATAAAGACATAGTAATATTAATGCGTAGTAAGACTAATTTTGATACTTTTGCAAATATTTTATCACAAAACAATATACCTGTTTATACAGAGGTATCAAATGGATTTTATGACTTTACAGAAATAGCAACTATAATTAACATATTAAATGTACTTGTTAATCCATTACAAGATTATGCTTTAATAGGTACTATGTATTCACCAATTTTTAATTTTTCATCAAATGAATTATTAGAGATAAAGCTATTTTCAAAAGACAAACTTTTTTATAAAAACATATTAAACTTTATTGAAAATAGTGAAAACAATATTTTAAAAAATAAATGTAAGTTATTTTTAAATAAAATAGAAAATTGGCAAAACTTATCAAAAAGTCTTTCAATAAATGAACTTTTATCATATATATATGAAGATTCTAATTATTATAATTATTTAGGACTTTTAGAAAACGGTTCTATTAGACAAGCTAATTTATATAGTCTTTTAGAAAAAGCATTTGCCTTTGAAGAAACAAATTTACACGGACTTTTTAATTTTATAACATATATAAATAAGTTTAAATTATTTAGCGACGATGGAAAAGCATCTATACTTTCTAAAAATGAAAATGTTGTAAGAATTATGACTATACACAAGAGTAAAGGTTTAGAGTTTCCTATTGTGTTTTTATCTAATTTATCCAAAGGATTTAACACAATGGATAATAAAGAGTATGTTTTATTTGATGAAGATTATATGTTTGGAATATCTATATTTAATAATGTAGATGAACATATGCCTAGAAAGAGAGTTTCTAGTATACAAAAAAGCATTATATCATATAAAAACAAAGAAGAAAGTTATTCTGAAGAAATGCGTATTTTATATGTTGCATTAACTAGAGCTAAAGAAAATTTAATATTAACAGGTTGTATAAATAAAGATTTTAATCAAACGTTAGAAAAAATGGAAAATCTTATTATACCAGACGTTAATTATATTTTACCACGATATTTTATAAAAGCTGGAATATCTAACAATTATTTAGCGTGGGTTTATACAGCAATAAAAAATTTTGATAAAAATAACATTTGGGATATTAATTTTGAAACTTATGAAAGTGTAATACAAAATAATATAAATAGTAGTATTATGGACAAACCATCTTTTAATAAAATAGAGTTATTTTATAAGCTTTTAAATTTAGATAAAAATAATAAATATACAGAAGATAGAGAAAAAATATATAATAATTTAGATTGGAAATATCCTAATTTAATAGAACAAAGCTTAAGTTCTACATTATCTGTTTCAGAAATAAAGAGAATTTATCAAACTAAATTTCTAAATTATTTAAAACCATATGACACTACAAATTTTACATTGCCTAAATTTTATACTTTATCTAAAGATATTTTGACACCTATGGAAATAGGTTCAATATATCATAAAATTTTAGAAAATATAGATTTTTCTATAAAAGAAAATGACCAATTAAATAAATTTTTAAACAATTTAATAATAAAAAATATTATTACTGAAAAAGAAATAGAATTTTTAGATAAAAATATAATTTTAAATTTTTTACAAACTGAATTAGTAAATAGGATAAATAAATCTAATTTAGTAAAAAGGGAAACTGCTTTTACTTTAGGTGTTAAAGCAGAGGATATATACACAGATACCGAACTTGAACATAATGATAATATTATATTAGTTAGTGGTATTATAGATTTATATTTTGAAGAAAATGATTATTTAGTTTTAGTAGACTATAAAACAGATAAGACTAAAAATAAAAATGAACTATTAAATAGATATAAAACTCAATTAGAGATTTATAAAAAGGCATTAGAGCAGTCTAGTGGTAAAATAGTTAAAGAATGTATTATATATTCTATTTTACATAATATTACTATTTCTATATAATGTTTATTAAAATTTTTTCTGTCAATAATATTAATAAGATTATTTTAATGAGGTGATAATATTGAAGAGAAAAAATTTAAAAAATTGTCCTAGTTTTAAGTCTATTTCAGCGTCAGACGCTATGTATAACAAACCTTTAACTAGCAATTGTTCACATTGTATATACTTTTCATCTAAAAATTGTCATTTTGAAGCATCTAATGATATAGAGCCAGATATAGATTTTATTTAGAATTAACTTTAAGTATAATAAAAACCTCACTATAAGTGAGGTTTTTATTAATGTTTATGTTTGTTCTTAATATATATAATATAAAGACCTTTTAATAATAAGTTATCATCATATATAATATCCTTTTTACAAAAAGGTATTATATGATTTGCTATACCACCAGTAGCAATAACAGTAGCATCAGAGCCTAAATCCTCTTCTATTCTGTCTATCATACCATCTAGCATAGAGGCACTCCCAAGGACTATACCACTTTTCATACAATCAATAGTATTTGTACCAATAGTTTTTTTAGGCTCATCTAAACTTATATGTGGTAATTGAGCTGTCATAGAGGATAGTGCATTTAATGATATTTTTACACCGGGGATTATACAGCCTCCAATATAATTTTTATTTTTGTCTATTACAGATATAGTAGTTGCTGTTCCCATATCTATTATTATTAAAGGTGGCTTAAATTCATTTAAACAAGCAACACTATTTACAACTAAATCACTACCTAATTGAGCCGGATTATCCATTAGTATATTTAAGCCTGTTTTTATACCAGGACCTATTATCATAGGGTCTTTTTTTACCAATGTTTTAACAGCTTGTTTTATGGCATCTAAAACAGGTGGAACAACAGATGATATAATACAATCATCTATATTTTTAATATTTATATTATATATATCTAGTATATTTTTTATTTGTATAGTATATTGGTCATATGACATTCTTTTTTCTGTATATAACCTTGCTATAAAGTATATTTTATTTTCGCTTATACCGCCAAGGACAATGTTTGTATTGCCTATATCAATTGCTAATAACATTTTTATCTCCTTTATGTTTAAATAATTTTAAATATGTTTAAATAATTTTAAATATGTTTAAATAATTTTAAACATAGCTTTGCATATAGTTAAAACTAAAATAGATGATGCTAATGCTTCTAAAGTAGCATTTAAACCTACGCTTGTAAATATAACTATTATTAAGTTATCTAATGTAGTATTTAATGCTTCGGCGTACTTTTCTGCAAAAAATATATAAATAAAACTTAAAACCAAAACAGTATTTACTAAAGAGCCTATTAAGCCACTTAATATTAAAGAAACATTTATATTTATACATTTTTTTAAAAGTTTAAATACAAAATATGGAATAACACCAACTAATATTCGTGGAACAAAACATACTATAAGGCTAAATAAATTACCACTTATTATAGGTGAAAAGAAATAAGAGGTAACAGATGGTTGTAAATGAGCCATAATAAAACTTGTTAGACCAAAAATAAAACCTAAAAAAGCACCCTTTTTAGGTCCTAAAATAATAGAGCCAATTATAACAGGTATGTGTATTGTAACAATTTTAAACACACCTAAAGGGATAAAACCAAAAGGGGTTACTCCTAAAATAAAAATAATACCAGCAAACAAAGCTAGCTTTACAAGATTACTTGTAAAATTTTTTTGGTTATTATTAGATAAAAAATTATTCATAAAAATCCTCCTTGCTACTATTCTTATAAAAAGATACAGTGCTTAATTTTCAAAAATATTATACCAATGAAATTAGAGATTTGCAAGTACAATTTAAAAATATTTAATAAAATATTGTTTTTTTATTAAATTAATGTTATACTAAAAAAATATGTAAATTAATTATGAGAGGAATAGATTAATGACAAATTTAAAATTTGAAGAATTACAACTTTCTGAAGAGTTAATAAGAGCAGTTAAAGATATGGGGTTTGAAGAGGCTACACCTATACAATCTAAAGCCATAACTAAAGTTTTAGAAGGAAAAGACATTATAGGACAATCTCAAACAGGAACAGGTAAAACAGCAGCCTTTGGTCTCCCTTGTATAGATATGATAGATGTTAATAACAAAAAGTTACAAGCTGTTATATTATCTCCTACTAGAGAATTAGCCATACAAATATGTGAAGAATTTAGAAAATTTTTAAAATATAAAGAAGATATAAAAGTTTTACCAGTATATGGTGGACAACCTATTGAAAGACAAATAACTGCTTTAAAAAAAGGCGTTCAAATAGTTGTAGGAACTCCTGGACGTGTAATGGACCATATGAAAAGAAGAACGTTGAAAATGGAAACTGTTAAAATGGTTGTCTTAGATGAAGCAGATGAAATGTTAGATATGGGATTTAGAGATGATATAGAAACTATATTAGACAAAATACCTGAAGATAGACAAACAGTTTTATTTTCTGCCACAATGGCTAAAGAAATAATGGAACTTACAGATAAATATCTTATAAATCCTGAGCTAATTAAAGTAGCAAGAAAGGAACTTACTGTACCTAACATAGAACAAATATATTTTGAAATAAAAGAAAAAACTAAAGTAGAGGCTACTTCTAGATTAATTGATATGTATTCACCAGATTTAGCTGTTATTTTTTGTAACACTAAAAAAAGAGTTGATGAACTTGTTGAACATTTACAAGGACGTGGATATTTTGCTGAAGGGTTACACGGTGATTTAAAACAAATTCAACGTGATATAGTTATGAAAAAGTTTAGAAATCGTACAATAGAAATTTTAGTAGCAACCGATGTAGCAGCCCGTGGTATAGACGTAGATGATGTAGATATAGTTATAAACTATGATTTGCCTCAAGATGAAGAATATTATGTTCATAGAATAGGAAGAACTGGTAGAGCAGGGCGCTCTGGTAAGGCTTTTAGCTTTGTAGTAGGAAGAGAAATATATAAACTTAGAGATATTATGAAATATACTAAAGCTAAAATAAAATTAGGTAAGTTACCATCTCTTACAGATATAGAAGAGGCCAAAACTAATAATTTTATAGAAAAAGTAAAAAGTGTTATAGAAGAAGGGCGACTTACTAAATATATAAATATTGTAGAAAATATTATAAATGAAGATATATCAGCAGTAGAAGTGTCTGCTGCATTATTAAAAATGAATTTATATGATGAAAATACAGAAGATATAGATTTTGAAGATGATTTAGAAAACAATAATGAAAAATTAGTTAGATTATTTATTAATGTAGGAAGTAAAAAAAGAGTTAGAGCAAAAGATATAGTAGGAGCCATTGCTGGCGAATGTGGTATACCGGGAAAATCTATTGGTGATATTGATATTTATGATGATTATACATTTTTAGACGTACCTAAAAAATACGTTAAAGATATTTTAAAAGGTATGAAATGTAAAAAGATTAAAAAAGTTAGTGTAAAAGTAGAACGTGCAAAAAGTAGATAGTATAAAAGATGGAGAGGAGCACCCTAACGGGTGCTCCTTCTCTAGTTAAGTTGAGTTTTTGACGTTGTTTTTTAATTCTATTACCTATATTTATATTTGAAAAATTGTTCAAATAAATCACTCCATTATAATTTTATGATTTAATTTTAAACTAATTATAAGTTTAAAAAATAATCCAGTAGTTAATTTTTAACTATAATTAAACTATGACTTTATTTTTCAAGATAAAAATTATAAACGGGTTTTTGTTTTAATTTTTATTGTAGAAAAATAATAGGAATAGTTGTTTTTTGATACAGGGTATTAAAAAAATTATTAATTATAATTAAACTATGACTTTATTTTTCAAGATAAAAATTATAAACGGGTTTTTGTTTTAATTTTTATTGTAGAAAAATAATAGGAATAGTTGTTTTTTGATACAAAGTATCAAAAAAATTATTAATTAAAATTAGTATATTATTATAGGCGAATAATTATTGAAAGTAAAGATGTTGTTTCATAGGATGTAGAAATATAACAAAAAAGACTATGAACAAATTATTAATATAACAAATTAACTTTAAAATAGGTGTAGTAAAAGGATTTTAAACTAACACTTGAAAATAAATTTCCTAAAATAGATTATTGACTTAATTTTTATTAAATTTTTTAGAATTTTCAATTATATATGAAAATAAATCTAAAATTCTTTCTCTTTCCATTTCAGGTAATTCGTCTAATTGGTTAAAAATTTCTTTTAGTTTTATTTCATTTTTTGAATTTAAAGAATTACCTAATATAACGTCAGAAGAAACGTTTAAAGTATTTAATATTTTTATAAATGTTTGTAATGTAGGTGTTTTAACACCACGCTCTATATTACCGATATGAGTAGAGCTTAAATCTAAAAGTTCAGCAAATTGCTCTAAACTTAAATTAGATTTTTTTCTGTATTCTCTTATTTTTTCGCCTATATTGTTAATCACTTTAAAAATCCTTTCTAACTTTAAAATATATAATTTAGTATATAGGAATAAAATATAAATAAAAATAATCTATAAGAATAATATCATTCTTATAGTTAATATTTTTGTTGAAATATTTTAAAATTAATAATATAATTTATATATAATTAAATTAATAAAGTGGTAAATATGGAAAATAAAAGCTGTTGTTTTACAGGACATAGAAATATAGCAAAAAAAGACTATGAACAAATTTTTAATGTAACTAAAAGTATAATAGAAATATTAATAAAAGAAAAAAATATATTAAACTTTAAAGCTGGTGGAGCAAAAGGCTTTGATACTATTGCTTCATTGTCTATAATAGAGCTTAAAAAAATCTATAAAGATATTAGACTTATTTTAGTTTTACCTTGTAAAAATCAACACATTAACTGGTGTAAAAAAGATAAATGCTTATATAACATAGTATTGCAAAATGCTGATAAAATTATTTATATATCCAGAGATTATACAAAAAGTTGTATGTTAGAAAGAAATGATAAACTTTTAGAAGATAGTGAGTATTGTATATGTTATTTAAAAGAAAATTCTATAAAATCTGGTACACTTTATACTGTTTCACGGGCAAAAAAGAATAATTTGAAAATTTATAATATAAATAAATATATTTAAAATTCAAAAACATATGAGTTTTGGTATAATAAATTTTTAGGAGATTTAGATTAGTAGTATATGAGCAGATTTACTAATTTTTATTTTAAACAACAAATATAATATTTTAATAATAAAAATAAAAGTCTATCAATAATATAATTATTGTAGACTTTTATTTTTATTCTAATTAAGTTAAATTTAAAATAATAATAAAATAGCTATTTTCATATTTTGTATTAAAAAATTATAACTTATTAAAATTATGCCCTATGGGCATACATTCTTGACATATTAGGCCTTGAACCATACATAAAAATTCCCATCCATATTTTTCATACAAGCCTATATGCTCTGTTAAAAGATATAATGTATTTATTCCTTTAACTTTAAACTACTTAAGCATTTTACCTGCAATACCTTGATTTCTATATAATGGTTCAACATAGACTGCACATACATTTGGAGTTAAATCTTTACGATTATGAAAATCATTTTCAATTACTCCAACACCTGCAATAATAATTTCTTTATCCAATACAATATACCACTCAGGAAAGGGGAGGTGGATTTTATACATTCTTCCATACTTTGCATATAATCTTCTTTAGGTATTCCCCATTTTTGATGAAACCATTCACAAGCTTGTTTAATAAGTTCTTTGTTATCTTTTATTTTTAAAATTTCATAGTTTTTCATAGTTATACTTTTATATTATAATTCATATAAATAGTTATTTTTAATACTTTATATTGGAAATTTATTGAAATATTATATTTCCATTATTATAGGTAAAATCATAGGACTTCTCTTAGTTTTTTGCCATAAGAAATCTCTGAGAGTTTCTTTAATTAAAGTTTTAATATAAGCCCATTCGCTAATTTGTTTTCCAGCACAAGATAAAAGGGCATCTCTAACAACTGCTTTAGCATCAGATATTAAATATTCAGATTCTCTAACATATACAAATCCACGGGATATAATATCAGGACCAGATAATAATGTACCCTCATTTTTATCCATA
The DNA here is from genome assembly GCA_944383305.1 of uncultured Clostridia bacterium. GTDB lineage: Bacteria > Bacillota > Clostridia > Lachnospirales > CAG-274 > Tyzzerella. The sequence goes on from CALWOZ010000052.1 coordinate 12,284, forward strand.
GACACAACCACTATCATAAGACCATCTTGAGAAAGGTGCTTTCTATCTCTTAAAACAATATTTCCAACGTCTCCAACACCAAGACCATCTACTAAAACTTGACCAGATGGGACAGAGCCAACAATTTTACCACTATCACGACCAACTTCTAATATTTCGCCACGTTCTAAAACAAAGACATTTTTTCTATCCATACCAAGTTCCACAGCAAGATTTGCGTGAGTTTTTAAATGTTTAAATTCTCCGTGAATAGGCATAAAGTATTTAGGTTTAATAAGAGCGTGTAAGACTTTTATTTCTTCTTGTCTAGCGTGACCAGAAACGTGAACGTCTTTTAAACCTTCATAAATAACCTCAGCACCTTTTTTAAGAAGGTCATTTATAACACGATAAACATTTTTTTCATTCCCAGGTATAGGTGATGCACTAATAATAACTTTATCTTTTGGTTTGATTTCTACTTGTTTATGGTCACTTTGAGCAATTCTTGAAAGAGCAGACATAGTTTCACCTTGACTACCAGTCATAATAATAACAAGTTTATCATCAGTATAATTTTTTATATTATTTGCATCTATAAATATTTTTTTAGGAGCATTTAGATAACCAAGTTCACAAGCAGTTTTTACAACATTACTCATACTACGTCCAATTATAGCAACTTTTCTTTTATGCTTAATAGCGCAGTTTATAACTTGTTGTATACGATGAATATTTGATGAGAAAGTAGCAACCATAATTCTTTGTTCTAAAGATTCGGCGAAGATTTCTTCAAATATAACACCAACACTTCGCTCACTCATAGTAAAGCCTTTTAGTTCTACGTTTGTACTTTCACACATAAAAAGTAAAACACCTTTTTTACCAAGTTGTGCAAATCTTTGAAGGTCAATAGACTCACCTTGTATAGGTGTATAGTCTATTTTAAAATCTCCAGAATGAACAACAACACCAGCAGGAGTAGTGATAGCTAAAGCACAGGAATCGGCAATACTGTGAGTTGTGCTAATAAATTCTACTTTAAAGCTAGAACCTAATTTAATAGTATCCCCAGCACGAACACATACTCTATTAACTTTATTAAGTATATTATGCTCTCTTAGTTTGTTTTCTACTAAACCTATTGTAAGTTTAGTCCCATATATAGGAACATTAAGTTCTTTTAAAAAATAAGGTAATGCTCCTATATGGTCTTCGTGACCGTGAGTTAAGACTACACCTTTTACTTTTTCTCTATTTTTTACTAGATATGAAAAATCTGGTATAACAAGGTCTATACCAAGCATATCATCTTCTGGAAAGGCAACCCCACAGTCTACAACAATTATTTCATCATTAATTTCAAAAGCTGTTATGTTTTTCCCTATTTCTTGAAGTCCACCAAGAGGGATAACTTTTAATTTTGCATTTTTTACAGCCAAATTTACACCTCCATTAATTATATAAATTTTGTAAGTAAGTTCTAAAATATATTAAAATTCCATTTCATAATCAGTTTCATTTTCTTGAAGAAGTACTAAAACTCTATTGTACTCATTATTATCTTCCACAGGAGCATATATTACTTCTTCACCATCTTCATCTATTTGTTTTAAAATAAAAGCCTCTGCTTCATCTTTATCAAAGTCATCACAAGCAACAACTAATAAATATTGGATATTGTTATCTAAAACACCATCAATAACAAAACATTCTATTGTTTCACCATTGTCTGAAACAACAGATATAACCTCATAAGTGTCTTCCATATCACTTAATATATTATTAAATTCTTCTTGCATAATTAATCCTTTCTTATATAAAATTTAGTTATTAATTTTAATTAAGCTATAGTTCGAGAAAATTTATAAACGTATTTTTGTTTTAATACTATGGTAATTTTGATTTGGAAAATTACCATAAGCAATTTATAAAATTACCACATTATTAAAGAAAAATTATAGGAATAGCTTGTGTTTATTTGGATACAATGTATCAAAAAACTAATTATTACAATCTAAATATCCTTGTAATATAAAAACAGCAGCCATTTTATCTATAACATTTTTTCTCTTTTTTCGGCTTAAATCTGCCTCTAAAAGACTTCTTTCAGCACCAATTGTGCTAAGTCTTTCGTCCCAGAGTATGACCTCAATGTTATTAAAACTTTTTTCTAACTTTTTTTTAAAGGCTTCAGTTTTTTCGCCTCTTTCACCGATAGTATTGTTCATATTTTTAGGATACCCCAAAACAATTTTTTCAACACTATAATCTTTAATAATTTGTCCGATTCTTTCGATACTTTTGTTAATACTTTCTTCTTTATCACGACGTATAATCTCAACACCTTGAGCAGTCCAACCAAAAGGGTCGCTTATAGCAACTCCAATAGTTTTTTGTCCAAAATCTA
>CALWOZ010000053.1 GCA_944383305.1 uncultured Clostridia bacterium
TGTTCCTTTCTTCAGTTTGATTGTAAAAATATTTTTTAATAATTAGTCCACCTTTTAGGTGGGCTTTTTAATTTACCCCCTATTCAGTTTTCAATGTTCTGTAACAAGTTAAGCCAACAAACCTCTAAAAACATTTATAGCATTTTCAAAATATCTAAAGGTTGAAACTTCTTTATTGCTATATTTTGATTTATCCATAACCCACATTCCATTTTCTTCAGTTTTTAGATTATGAGATTTTGCTAATGAACCTATTTTATTAGCTGTTACACCTAATATATTACCTATTTCAGTAGCACTATATGTTTTAGGTACTTGTGGTAAATATTGTTCTAAATTTTTATTACCTGTAATTTCTTGTATACTTTTAATACCTAATACCTCTACTGCTATTGGCGATAATTTGTTATTATCTACCACTTTTGATAATGTCTTAAGCATTCTATTTTGGGCATTTAAAAGCATTGCTTTTGCTCTATCTTGTGATGCTTTTACTTTTAGTTCTTCTAAATTTTCTTTAGGTTGTTCCGTTATGTAATAACCATTTAATCTCAATTCTTTTAAAATTTTCTTTACTTCTTTTTTAAAGACTTTAGCAATAGGTTTTCTACTTTGCATTAATACTTCGTATAATCCGTCTTCTGTTAGAAACCAGTATTCTGTATTTGCTTGAAATACCTTGTCGATATTATCGCTAGGGTTAATAAAAACCTTTATTTTTTCATCATTATCAATATTTCTTAACATTTCACTAGGTTTATTATGCTCTATCCACCTCGCAACATCTTTTGCTAAAAATAATGGTTTTTCAAAACTACCATAAATTTTAAATTCTTGTTCTAAAACTTTTCTTTGTTCGATAATTTGTAAATCGTTCATTTAACCACCTCTTTTGCTTTTTCTTCTTGTTCATCTACACTAAATAAAAAATCTGTATTATACTCATTTAAAAGAATTGAGCAAGTGTTCTTTTTCTATTATTTCTGCAACTTCTAAAGAAGTTAAAGTTTTGTTTTTAATTGGTAATTCATTCATTTTATTCCTCCCTTGTGTTAAATTTTCAATGTTAGTTAAGATGTTTGTTGATATTCTTCTTCTTTTTGTGATAGGTATTCATATGTGTAATTTTTAAAATAGTTTTTGTGAATTAAATCAAACTCATCTTTCAAAAACGGTGTTTTACATCTTAACTTGTTTTCTAAAGTATTTCTATTAATTCCTAAACACATAGCAATTTCAGACTTACTATAACCCTTTTTTGCAATTTCACCTATTAAATTTCCATAAATCATAATTACACCTCCTTATTAAAAAACATATCTAAAAAAGCGTTTGCGTTTTTATATATTAATTATATATTGCGTTCGCTATATTGTCAATACCTTTTTCAAAAAAATATTGCATTCGCTTTTTTTATATGTTAATATTATGAAAGGAGGTGAAAAAAAGATGGATATTTATGATAAGATAGAATATTTAATAAAATCAAATAATATTTCTAGGAAAGATATGTGTAAAGGAGCTAATATCGGATATGGAACATATACAAGTATGCTTAATAGACGTTCTGAGCGAATATTAATGGATACAATAATATCTATATCAATATTTTTTAATGTTACAGTGGATTATTTAATGGATAATGATATTCCACTAGAACCAATTTTATATAAAAATAGTTCAAATACACAAGTTACGATATCTAGTAAAGAAAGAACAGAAAAAATAAAAGAAGAAATAAAGAAACAATACGGGAGTATTAGAAAATTTTGTGAAGTTGCAAATATTCCAAGTACAACTTTAACAAGTGCATTATCTAATGATATTGGTGGTATGGGATTTGACAAAGTAGCAAAAATTTGTAAAATCTTAAATTTAGACATCTTAACATTTGATAATATAAAAAGTAATTATAAGTTTCAAAATATAACTGACGATAAACAAATATTACTTAATTCATATGATAAACTTAACTCTAAAGGACAAGAAAAAGCAATAGAACGTGTAGAAGAACTTACACAAATACCAAAATATACAATAGATAATATCTCAGAAGAATTAAGTATAACAAGAGAAGATGTTAAGGATATAAATTTATATGAAATACCTGCAAGTGCTGGTACTGGTATGCTTATAACAGACGATGTACCTTGTGAAATAAAACAAGTAGATTTAACCATAGCTCCACAAGCAAGGAAAGCAGACTTTGCTTTATATGTTCGTGGAGATAGTATGGAGCCTAATTACTATGATGGAGATATAGTATTTATTAAAGAACAACCATATATTGATAATGGTCAAATAGGTATTTTTATTTATGACAATGAAACATATATAAAAAAATACTCTATACAAGAAGATGGGGTATATTTAATTTCTTTAAATAAAAAATATCCACCTATCAAAATTGAAGAAAATATTCCTTGCAAGGTTTGTGGTTTAGTTTTGTAATTACGTCAAAGTTAATTACACTTGCTTTTTCATATTTAATATTATATACTTAAATTAATTACTGTTTTAATTTTTAAATATGTAAATTATAAGGAGAATAAAATTGTTAACAAATGAAGAATTCGAAAATATTCTAAATACGCAAAAATTTTTTATTAATTCTAACATAAAATCATGTAAAATTGGAGAAAACATAAGTTATGACTTAATATCAAATAACGATAACAAAAAATTCAAATTAGATGTAGACAGAAAAACACGTAGCATTTCACTTAACAAGATAAAAATACAAAATAGGTTTGACAGTATACCTCTAGTAAGAATTGATATAGATTCTCCTCCACATATGAACCCTGATGGAGTTATAATACCTAGAAATCATATTCATATATATAAAGAAGGATATGGTTTAAAATGGGCATTTAACTTAGATGAATTTCATAATATTTATTTTAAAAATATTAATATATTTAATAATTTATTTATAGATTTCTGTAATTTTTGTAACATAGATGTAAGTAAATTAAATAACTTTCAAGGTGTGATTTAAAATGGATTTTAAAATTCAATATTTAAAATGGTTAAATGAAAATATAGAACAATTTAAGATAGATGATAATACTTTTAGAATTACTCTTCCTTTCTTGGATAGGAATAATGACTTTGTTGAATTCTATATAGAAAAATTATCTTCTAACAAATATATTCTTACAGATGATGGAGTTACTCTAAGTGAACTTGAGTTTTCTGGAATAAATATTAAAACAAATGTTAGAAAAAAACTTATAGAAAATATGATTAATTCATATGGTGTTCAAAAAAATTCTAAAAATGAATTATTTGTTAAATGTACTTTAGATGAAATTCCGTTAAAAAAACACTTGTTGGCTCAATGTATGATAAAACTAAGTGATTTATTTAATATTTCAAAAGAAAATATTAAAAATTTATTTTTAGAAGATGTTAAAAATTTACTTACTCAAAATGATATAAGGTATACAGAGTATGTCACACTTTATGGCAAAAGCACTCTTCCTGTTACTTATGATTTTATTGTTCCAAGGTCAACTAAAATGCCTGAAAGAATAATTAAAGTTATTAATAACTTAAATCTTCAATATGCAAAATCCACTTTATTTGAATGGGAAGATGTAAAAGGAAATAGACCTAATAATGCTGTTTTGTATACATTTATAAATAATGTATCAAATCAAAAAGATTCATTAGGTCTATTGGATAGCTATAAGGTAAAAACTTTTTTATGGAATGATAATGATTCAAAACAAATAATACTTGATGAACTTAAAATTTAAAAAATATATAGTTATCTCATTATTAAATGATTATGAACCTTGCTCTGTTTGCATAAAATAAATATTTTAAAAACCTATCAATTAATTTGATAGGCTTTTTATTGACAATTTTTGTATTATATTGTAAAATTTTAGTAAAAATATTAGACGGTGAGGATACTTTTATGGAATTTATATTGTTTATTATAATTGTTATTTTAATTATAGTTTATCTTATAAAAAATCAAGAATCTAAAGATGAAATAGCTAGAATATTACAACATAACAAAATGCTTGTTGAGCAATTAGATAGAAAAGAAGAAAATTATAAAAAGGAGATTAATGATTTTAAAGATAAACTTGAAAATCAAAAAAAATTAAATAAAAATTTTTCTAATTCCATTAATATAGATGACTTTAATAATTTAAAAAGAGATTGTGTAATTAAAAATAAAATTATTAATGAAAAAGAAAATATGATTGATTCTTTAACTCAACAAATAAAATTTTTAAAAAAAGAAAACTTAGAAAACATTAGTAAAAATTTACAAAAATCTAATGAAAAGTTAGAAAAACGCAAAATTGAGTTAAAAGAAGAAATATCCGAATTAAAACAAGAAATCAAACTATTAAAAAGTGAAGATTTATCATTATATACTGAAAAAATACTATTTGATACTTTTAACAATTTAACATCTGATGAATTAAAAAACAAACTATCTCTTTTAAAATTAGAACAAAAACAATTTATACAAGATGATAAAGCTATAAAATCTGTTAATGCTAATTATACAGAAAAGTCAGTTGAGAGAAATAACAAAAAACAATTATTAAGCTATTTTGAGGCAGAGTGTAATAATATTTTTCAAAATTTAAAATTCAATAATATTGATAAAAGTAGAGATAAATTAATAAAAATATTTAATAACTTAAATAATATTTTTAAAACTGATGATATAAATTTATCTGACAAATTTTTAGATTTGAAGTTAAAAGAACTTAACTTCTTAATTGAAATAGCTAAAAAACAACAAGAAGAAAAAGAAACTCAAAAAGCTATAAGGGAACAAATGATTGAAGAAGAAAAAGTTAGAAAGGAAATAGAAAAAGAAAAATTAAAAATAGCTAAAGAAGAAAAGCAATTTAATAATGAAGTATCTAAAATGCTTTCATATCTACAAAAAGCTAACAACGATATAGAAAGACAAATATACGCTGACAAAATAAAAGAACTTGAAGAAAAAATTAAATTGTTAGAAAAAGATAAAGAAAATGTTTTACAAAGAGAAGCTAATACAAGAGCCGGTTTTGTTTACATTATTAGTAATATTGGCTCATTTGGGGAAGATGTATTTAAAATAGGTATGACAAGACGTCTTGAACCTATGGATAGAATAAGTGAGTTAAGTTCTGCATCTGTTCCATTTCCATTCGATGTCCACGCACTTATTTTTTCTGATGACGCACCCTCTTTAGAAAATTCATTACATAAGTATTTCGAAGATAAAAGCATAAATAAAGTAAATTTAAGAAAAGAGTTTTTTAAAATAGATATTAATGAACTTAAAGATTATGTACTAAATAATTTAGGTCTTTCCATAAACTTTATAGATGTACCAGAGGCAGAACAATATAGAGAAAGTTTAAGAATTATAGAAGAAATTGAAACACATATATGATAATTTAAAAAATTTTATAGACTTAAATAAAATATTTTGTTATATTAACTATTGACAATATAATATTTTAAGCTTATAATAATGTTACAACTAATCACTAAATAAGTTACTGTTTAAATAGTAACTTATAAACACTTTAGGGCTTAGTTTTATCTTTTGTTAAATAATAAATATAACCACTTATATTTTATATAAGTGGTTATATTTTGTCTATTTTTCTATTTACAAGCAAATAAAAACCATATATAATAAAAATAACTCCCTAATGGGAGTTAAATATTTATTTACTTATACATCAAACCTACCCGCTTTAGAAAGGATTTGATACAATGAGTAAATTAAACATATCTAATATAGATTTAAAGTATCTTAACTTTACCATAAAAGAGTTTAAAAGTCAAGGGTATACTTATTATCGTATACAAAAACAACTTGATAAAAATAATAAAGTTAATGTTACTGGTAAATCTAAAGAAGATGTAAAAGAAAAATATTTTAATAAATTAGAAGAGTTTTTAAACAGTGACATAACAAATTTAAATATTAAAAAAATGACTTTTGCTGAATTTGTACATTATTATTTGTTTGAAGTAGTATTGCCTAGTGGCTCTGTAAAGCTAAAAACATTTACTGACTATAACAATATTTATATCAACTATATAAAAGATAAGTCTATCGGTAAAGTAAAACTTGTAGAGTTAAAGAAAGAGCAGTTACAAAAATATTTTAACGGTTTATGTAAAACAAATCTTAAACTTTCTACTATAAAAGTAATTAAAAATTTTATAAGTGCTGTGTTAAACTATGCAACTAATGAAGATTATATAATTAAAAATTATTGTTCTTCAGTTAAACTTCCTAAAGATAACAGTATTAAAAAAAATAAATTCCTTACTGATGATGAAGTCCAGTTAATTTTTAAAAACTGTGAAGATTTAAAATTATTAGTAATTATAAAAATAGCTTTATCTACAGGAATGAGAATAAATGAAATATTAGCTCTTACTGAAAATGATTTTAATTTTGAAGATTGTTCTATCAAAGTAAATAAAACTTTATCTTCCTGTAAAGTATTCGAAGATAATAAAAATTATAAAACACAAACAATTATAACCCCTCCAAAATCTAAATCTAGCAATAGAATAGTATATTTTAACCCTAGTATTTCTAAAGATATAAAAACTTATATTTCTTCACAAAAAGAAAGATATTTAAAATTTGGTAAAAAATATACAAAAGATAGTATTATTTTCACAAATAAAAATTTTAATTATATAGGCTATAGAAGTTTATCATACCATTTAGACGTATTATTTAAAAAATGTAATATATCTGCCAGTGGCTTTCATATCTTTAGGCATACAAGTGGGAGTAAATTATATGAAATGGGTGTTAATATAAAGACTATATCTGAACAATTGGGTCATTCTAACACAAGCATAACAAGTAATATATATGTCCACATAGATGAGGAAAAAAGAAAAAACGCAGTAAAATGCCAAGACGCGTATTTTAAAACTGTATAATATACATTTGTATTGCATAAGTATAAATCTTAAAATTATTTTAATTTTAAAAAATTAGTAAAAGAGTTAGTAAAAAATTTTCTTAAAGTCATTAAAAGGTTGATTTTTGAGGGATTTTTAATAACTTATTTTAAATATTTGACATATTTAAAATAAAGTTTTAAAATAATAATAAATAAAATTAATGTGAGGTTAGTATGAGAACATTTAATATTGTTTTAGATACAGTAGAAAAAGTTAAAGAATTTTCTTCTTTAATAAATAAATTTGATGGAGAATTTGACTTAATATCCGATAATTATATTATAGATGCAAAATCCATTATGGGTATTTTTAGTCTAAATTTAAAAAATCCTTTAAAACTAGAGGTAAATAATGTACCTAATGTAGACGAATTAGAAAATTTATTAAAAAAATTTATGTAAATTATTATAAATATGTTTAAATACAATTTTATATAATATATTATGAATAAAATATTGATTTTTATCTAAAAATATATTATAATGTTTGTATCATTAATTTTTCTGGAATGTTCGTTTACCCTTTATTTTGAACCTACATTTCTTATAAGGGATTCTTATATCTAAAAGAATATGTCAGGCCTCAAGCTAATTCCCTTTGGGCAGAGGAAGGCAGATGTCTTTTATGCGGAAACCCACCTAGCCTAGCTAGGTGTCAAAAGAGGGCACCGGCATTCTGGTTTAAAAGGCTATTTATAGCCTTTTTTATTTTGTAATAATTACTATTGAGGTGAAAAAATGAATACAGAACTTTTTGAAGAGTATCCTATACCAAAGGCTATAGCTAAACTAGCTTTACCTACAATTTTAGGTATGTTAATAAATATTATTTATAATATGGCTGACACATTTTTTGTAGCTCAAACTCAAGACCAAAATCAAGTTGCTGCTGTTACACTTTGTCTGCCTATTTTTATGTTACTTACCTCTCTTGGTAATATTTTTGCCATAGGTGGAGGCTCATATGTATCCAGATTACTTGGAGAAAATGAATTAAAGAAAATTAAAAATGTAACTTCTTTTAGTTTTTATATTTGTATAATTATGGGATTAATATGTAGTATCTTTTTTATAATTTTTATAGACCCTATACTAAAATTTATAGGCACAAGCGAAAATACATATGATTTTTCAAAATCTTATTTGTTAATTTTAGCACTTGGTGCCCCTTTTATATGCTTACAAACAGCTCTTGGTGGTATTGTTAGAGCCGAAGGTGCTTCTAAAGAATCTATGATTGGTATGATGATAGGTGCAATATTAAATATTATATTAGATCCTATTATGATTTTAAATATGAATATGGGAGTAACTGGTGCTGCTTTAGCTACAATAATTGGTAATATTGCTAGTTGTATATACTATATCTATTATTTTATTTTTAAAAAGACTTGTCTTTCTATAAATATAAAAGACTTTGTTTTTAAAAAGGAAATAATAAAAAATATTTTATTTATAGGTATACCTGTCTCATTAAATACTATTTTAATAAGTGCTGCTAATATTATATTAAATAACTTTGCTGTGTCTTATAGTGATACAGTTGTTACAGCTTTGGGTATATCTAGCAGAGTTAATACTATTGCTATTATGCTTTTATTAGGTTTGGCTCAAGGTGCTCAGCCTTTTATTGGATATAATTATGCTTCAAAAAATTATAAAAGAATGAATCAAGCTATAAAATTTAGTATGATTTGGGCTGTTATAATAGGTACTACTACATTTTTAGTTACATTTATATTTGCAGAGCAAATAGTAAAAATGTTTTTAACAGAACCGCCAGAAATTATAGAATATGGTAGATATTTTATAAGAGCTAATATGTCTGTATGTACTATACTAGGTATACAGTTTATACTTATGTCTACATTTCAAGCTATGGGTAAAGGTGGTTCGGCTCTTATAGTATCTCTTTGCAGACAAGGTTTTGCTTTTGTTCCTGCTTTAATAATTGGTAATATGCTATTTCAATTAAATGGTATAGTTTGGGCTCAACCATTTGCTGATTTAGTTTCTGTCTTTGTATCTTGTACTATGTATATATTTATATATAGAAAAATCAAACATAAAGAAAATTCTTAATAAAATTAAAATAAATTTATAACTTATATAATTACAATAATAAAATAGTAGGAATAAATCCTACTATTTTATTTATATAACTATATTTTTTTTACAAAAATCATAAAAATTTTTATATGATATTTTATCTAATATTTCTTTTCCATATATTTTTTCAATTTTGTTAAATAGACTGTTATATTTAGATACTTCTTCTAAACCTTTAGGAGTTTGCTCAATACCGTCAAAATCTCCTCCTAAACATATTTTATCTATACCAATTATATTAGCAATATAATCTATATGTTTAAAAATATCATCTTCTGTTGCTATATTTTTTTCTGTTAAAAATGCTGGATATAAATTTATTCCTATTATACCTCCACATTCTTTTAATGCTTTTAATTGGTCATCTTTTAAATTTCTATAATGATTACATATAGCATAAGAATTAGAATGTGTTGCTATAAAAGGCTTTTTTGCTATTTTATATAAGTCCCAAAAGCCTGCTTCATTTAAGTGTGATACATCTACAACCATATTTATTTCATTCATTATTTTTACAACGTCTTTACCAAATGGTTTTAACCCTTCTTTAGATTTTGTAAAAGCTCCAAATCCTATATTATTTTCATAGTTCCAACATAAAGTAAAAATTCTAACTCCACGATTATAAAAATGTTGTATATTATCTAGATTATCTTCTATACTTTCTCCACCTTCTATTGACAATAATCCACTAATTTTATTTTGTTCATTATTTTTTATTATATGATTAAAACAAGTAACTTTACTAATACAAGAATTATTTTCTTCTAATTGCTTTTCAAAAAAATCTATCATTTTATTTGTTACGTTAAATGCATCTTTATAATATTTTTTAGCTAACCATACAGCAAAAACCTGTGTTGGATTTTTAAATTTAATAAGTCTATTTATATCAATGTGTAAATTATTTTTTAATAAGTTTTCTCCTCTTTCATACATTGCTGTTATTGTATCACAATGTAAATCCACAAAATTATACATATACTTTCTCCTTAATTTTAAGAATATTTTTTTTAATACTGTAAATAATATGTATAGGAGGTGATAATATGTCAAATATTAATAATTGTATAAAATGTAGTATATCAAACTGTAAACATTTTGACAAATCTAATTATTGTAAATTAAACATAATTGCTGTTGGTGGAAACTCTCATTGTACAGAATGTACTGGTACGGAATGTACAAGTTTTGAATTAGATAAATAGTTGTATAAAAGCTTTGTATGGTGTGTAATAAATAGACCATATAAAGCTTTTATTATTATTTTATAATAACTGGTATAAGACCTATGACAAATCCTAATATCCCACCTATTATAGTAATGGCATTAAGTTCTTTTTTAGTAACTGATACAATTATGTTTTCGATTGTTTCCATATCAAAACTATTTATCTTTGTTTCTATCATACTAGATATAGATATGTTAGATAATATTTTATCTCCCTCTTTATCAATAAATTTTTGTATTAAATTAAAAATTTTATCTTTAAAACTAGATATATCTATTTTATCTAATACAAAATTTATATTAATATTTAAAATTTTATTCTTATTAGTTTTTATATATTTTTTTATTGCTTTATATATGTTAATAGATATTTTTTCTTTAATCAATTTAGTTATAATTTTTTTTATACTTTCTTTTAAATTATTATTATCTATTATTAAATATAAGTTTTCTAAAATTTTTGACTTATTTACATATATTTTTAAATTATCTATACTGGTTTTTTCTTTTATTATATGTTTTGTCTTATCTGGAATTTTTTCATATATTTCAAGTATAGTTTTATTTTGATATAAAGTTATAGTTTCAAATATTTTTAGACCTATTATATTTTGATTTTCTTTATTATTTAAGTATAATATAATATTTTTCTTTATACTTTCATATACTTTATCAGTGTTTAAAAAAATCCCTGCGATAGTTCCTAAATTTTCCCTTATTATATTTTTAATAAAATCTCCTAATTTTTTATCTATATCTTCGTCATTTTCTATTTTATTAGATATATATTCACATAGTTTTGGTATACTTTCAAATATAGCCATTTTTATATCTGATATATTTTCATTATTTATTATATCACATAATTTTATATTACATATATTTTCTTTAACATTTTTATTATTTATAATATTAATAATTATATTTTCTAATTTAATTTTAACGTCTTGATTTTTATCTATATTTTTTAATAAATCATATATTTTTTTTGTTAAAATTTCTGCCAACATTTCTTGATTTTTTTCTTCAAATATAAACTTATTAATTTTAAACAAAATTATATTTTCTGCCTTTTTTAACATTATGTCTTTTCTTTCACCATATAGACTTTTAAGAATATCATCAAAATTAAAGTCTTTTTGTTTTAGTTTATAAAAATTTTTTTCTAATAATAAATATATTTTCTCTTTATTTTCTTCAGAAAATAGGTTTTCTTCTATTGTTTCTTTATTTAAAATTTTTTCTTCTGTTACAACTGCTATTTTTTTAGCCAATCTTTCTCTTTCTTTTGGTATAAGCCCCGGTGTAAAAGGTATTCTAAATTTACCTATATATTTAGCTTTATAGGGTAAAAATAACATTTTTATAGCCAACCAATTTGTAAAATACCCTATAATACCTCCTAATACAGGCGACATTATATCATTTATCATAATATTTTCTCCTTTGTTTTAAGTTTTATAAAAATATACTATAAAATATACGATATTTTTAATTATTTTGTTTGATTTATTATATAATATTATGGTAAAATATTGATAATATATATTATTAATATTTTACTATAAAGGGGGAATTTTTATAAATATTAAATCTAAAAAAAATAAATCAAATATAAAATTTTTAATATGCTTTTTCGGTGTTTTTTTAATAATAACTATAGTTACTATTATTTATAAAATCCCCATACATATAACAGATTATACTAATAATAATATAACCAAAATAGTTATAGAAGGTAAATCTACTAATGAGTATCTTTCAATAGAAGACAAAAATATTATAAACTATACAATAAAATATTTTGATGAAGAAAAATTTATAAGACAAAATTTAGGTACAAAATATTCTGGATATAATATATATGTGTATTTTTATAGCAATAACAGTATTGTAGATACTTTAATTATACATTCTGAAAATTTAGTACAACAAGGTTCTTTAGTATATCGAGTATATAACTCTAAAGCTACAAAAAATATCTTACAATTATTAGAAGAGCAATTAAAAGTTTCTAAATAACATAAATATTTTTAAAATAAATAGTCTTTTAAAATATTATTTTAAAAGACTATTTATTAATTTAATATCTATTTAATTTTAAATGTTTTGGTAAACCATCTACCATAATAGGATATACCTCCCCTTGTATTAAAGGTTTAATATATTCTATAAGTTCATTAGATACTGTCCCATTTTTACTGTCTATCCATTCTATTGGTACTCTTTTTTCAACATTAGCTATGTCATAAACATTATGAGATTTCATATTTATATTATATGGTGTATTACTAGTTCTTTCAAATACAATAACTTTACCATTTTCACCACTTAATGCTACATTAACTGCATATACACCAGCTAAAAAGCTTTCATTTATATCTACTTCAGATACTAAATGACTAGCACATCTTTGAGTTGTATTAAGTTCTATTGCTCTTGTTTTACAACCAAGCTTTTTATAAAGTATTCTAGCTAGAGTATTTGCCGTTCCGCTTAATGATTTGTGACCAAAACAGTCTAATAATGTATTTTCTTCTTCCAATTCACATATATTAACACCATTTTTATTTTTTATTCCCTCTGATACAGCAATAACTAGACTTTTTTTTGTCTTTTGTAGTTTTTTTACTTTATCTATAAATTCTTCAATATCAAACACTACCTCTGGTAAATATATTAAATCTACTCCACTACAATCATTTGACTTTGTAATAGCTGCTGCTCCTGTAAGCCACCCTGCATTTCTTCCCATTATCTCTATTATTGTAATATTTTTTGCATCATAAACGGTTGCATCTTTTATAATTTCTTTTATTGTAGTAGCTATATATTTACAAGCACTACCAAAGCCTGGGGTATGGTCTGTGACTGCAAGGTCATTGTCAATAGTTTTAGGAACACCTATAAATTTTATTTTTTTATTTTTTGCTATACTGTATGTATGTAATTTTTTTATAGTATCCATAGAGTCATTACCACCTATATAGAAGAATGTATCTATGTCTATTTTTTTTAGTATAGAAAAAATTTTTTCATATATTTCTTCATTATCTTCCATATTAGGCAACTTAAATCTACAAGACCCTAAATAAGCTGAAGGTGTTCTTTTTAAAAGTTCTATATCTAAATCTGTCTTTATTTCTTGACTAAGGTCTACATACTTTTCATCTAAAAGTCCTTGTATACCATTTATCATACCATATACTTTTATATTGTTATCTTTACCACCTTTAAATACACCAGCTAAGCTAGCATTTATAACAGCTGTTGGTCCTCCAGACTGACCTACTATAATGTTTCCCATTTTTTATAAGTCCTCCTAAAATAAAATTTTATTTTTTATTATAGCAGATTTTACTATTGTTTACAATATTTTTATATTATCTAATTCTATAACTGTACTAAAATAATTGGAATTTGACTAGCTGTTATAGTCTTTAAATTTAAAAATTTATATGCTGTTAATACTTTTTCATAATCTAATCCATATATGTATGACAAATCTTTAGGATTATAAAAATATGGCGAACCACATTCTATTTCTCTTTTTAATATTTTACAAATAAAGCTACTCCCGTTTAACATTATATTAATAAAATTTTGGCTAGTTAAGTTTTTTTCATTTAGTTTTAATAACACACTTTTTATCTCATCTTCACTAATTTCTAACATTTTAGCTACGTCTTTTATAGGCATATTTTCACTTGTTTTTAAAAATATATCTATTTCTTTAATTTTAGGCACTATCTTATTATTGTATAAATCTATTGGCTTTTCTATATTCATATATACACCTCTCTTATATTTTAATATAAATAAATTATAGCATTTATAAAAATTTATTCTATATTAAAATAATGGTATATATAACAATATTTACAATGTATACAATTGATTTTAAATTTTATGTTATTATGTTGAGGTATAATACATAGGTAACAAAAAATATAAAAAAAGATTTCCCTTTGTGGTATAGTAAATTTGGAAACAAAAACTACAAAGGAGAAATCATATATATGATACCACAAATAAAGTATTATCGTCAACGTTTTATTAAATATGCAATAAAAAATGGGGTTACAAAGGCTTCAATAAGATATAAAATTAGCAGGAAAACTATATATAAATGGCTAAAAAGATATGATGGTACATTAGAAAGCCTCGAAGATTTAAGTAGGCGTCCTAAAAATAGTCCTAAAAAACATACAGAAGAAGAAATTAAAATAATACATAAGTTAAT
>CALWOZ010000054.1 GCA_944383305.1 uncultured Clostridia bacterium
GTATGCTCTATGCCAAAAGGAATTTCTTTGAATACTTCTTTCATCTCTATAATAATTTTTTCTTTAAACATAAATTGCCTCCATTTATACCTTATAGGTGTTTTAGTTCTATCTATCCATTTTTTTGTTCGTCGATACAATCAACATCATGGGATGGCTCATTTAAGAGGTTAATCTCTGCTGCCTATCTAAAACTGCGGTGTCGGTCATTTTTACATCTATATTACTCAACTCATGATTGACACTGTCTGCCTGCTTTCTGCTATCAAATGTAACCTCAGACATAAAATTACAAAAATAAGTATCCCAACTAACATTATCATCATCCACGCGCCAAAACAAAAAAGTCGCAATAGGATAATCCAAAAGAATGGAGTCCCAGAGTTTTTCAATCTGCTCCATGCTCCACACATACTGTCTTTGAAATGCGGGCATAACATACTTACCATTTTTTATATGTTCAAGTGCCTCATATATAGTGACGCTGTTATCTATTAAAACGCTCATGGTTACTCCTCTCCGATATAGAAACTTTCTTTATACTTCATAAGGGTTTCTTCCACCTCATCCCAAATCCAAACACGATCTCCGTCATCGGCTTCTGTCAATATAAGCCTTAAAAAAATTTTAATTATTTTATATGATAATTATAATTATTATTATAGATTTTATTATTTTCAATAGGATAATTATAATAATCTATCTTAACATATTTACTACGAATTGAATTTTTTACTGCATTCATATCCATTATTAGAAAATTAACTTGATTATAATGTTCATTTAAAGTTTTTACATAATTTATATGAGTATCATTTTTTACAACTTCTAACTTTATTTTTGATGTGTTTGCCCTTTCCAAATAACCCTCTATTTTATCAAGTATATTTTTAGTCCCTTGATACATAAAACATTGTTCATTCAATTCTCTTTTACATAATATAGTTTCTCCAGTTATAATATTAGTTACTACTGGTATATTTTTACAAAGAGTTGATGTAAACCAATCCCACTCAAGTTTTAAATCTTTTATTTCATTATAATAGTCACTATATTTGTTTTGTTTTATATTGGTCATAAAAATCTTCCTTTTTTTAATAAAATATTTTTTCAATTATACAATATCTATAATACATTTACAAGTATATCTTAATTAGTTTTCAAAATTCCACTCAATTCTTATGTTATCCTTACCATTAACATATATACATTTTACAAATTCATCTACCATATTTTTTGTAAGCTCCTTACTATTTAAGTATTTTCTTATTAAACACAATTCTTTTTCTTGTTCTAAAAGTATATCTAACTCTTTTTTTATTTTTTTTATTTTCCATAAATAATTATTTATATTAATTTCTAATTCATTTTTTATATTTATATACTCTTCCTTTAGTATAATACCCTCAATATAATCTTCATACTTTTTCATTCTATTTGTATTAGATTTACTTATTTCATTTTCATAAAATAGAATAGAAATTTTTAATGTATCTATATTATGTGTATTGTCTATACTGTTATACCTTATAGATATTTGCTCTTTAAATTTTTCAAATACCAATTTCTTTAAATCATTCTCAAAAACTGGCTCTCTGGAACAATTTAATTCTTCTTTTTCTCTTATTGCTTTGCAAAAATACTTATTTTCCTTATTTTTATTTCTATACACTTCCCTTTTTCTTAAAGCATAACCACAACAATCACATTTTATTTTAAATGCAAAAATAGATTTTACAATAGATGAAGTAGATTCTTTCTTTTTGGGAAATGTTTTATAAAAAATTTCTTTAGATATTATAGCTTTATGTGTATTTTCAACTTTAACTATTTCATCTTCACTAGATTTTATAGTTTTTAAACTTCCACATTTTACTCTTTTTCTTTTGAAATTTATAGTATTTCCAATATATACTTCATCACTAATTATTTTTACTATATCTTGTGATTTCCATATTTTATTATTATTTTTTTTAGTATATACTTTTCTTTCTCCATTTTTAATTTTAAAATCACTTTTAACTGGAATATTTTTAGCATTTAATATTTTACAAACTTCAACATAATTATTTCCTTTTGCTATAAGGTCAAAAATCATTCTTACAATTTCAGCTTGTTCTTCTACTACTTCCAACCTTTTAGTTTCTTTATTTTTTCTATATCCAAATGGAGCATAAGATGATATATAATTACCTTTTTCAGCTAAAATTCTTTTGCTTATTTTTGTCTTATTAGATAAATCTTTCAAGTAGTAACTATGTAAAATATTTTTAAAAGCTACATCTAAATCTAATAGTCCATCTTTATTAAATTTACTATCATAATTATCATTTATTGCTATAAATCTTACATTTAAAAATGGAAATATTTTATATAGATAATCACTAACTTCAATATAATTACGCCCAAATCTTGATAAGTCTTTTACTATTATACAATTTATTTTTTTGTTTTTAACATCTTCAATTAAATTCTTTATAGCTGGACGTTGAAAATTACTTCCACTATAACCATCATCTTTATAATAACAAATATTACTGTTTTTAAATTCATTATTTGAATTAATAAAAGAGTTTATTATATTTTTTTGATTTACTATACTTTCACTTTCATTTTTATTTTTATCATCAATAGATATTCTTAAATATGCTCCTATATTATATAACATTTTCTAACACATCTTTCATTGTATTAATTATTTCTTTATATCCTAAATTATAATTGAAAGCTATTTGTATAGTTTTATCATCAAATATAAGTATTTCTTTTATTAATAATTCTAATAAATCTTTTGTTAATATTTTTTTATTTTTACATTTTAAAGTGTTAGTTATAAATATATTTTCTTTTATTAAATTGTTTTCCAACTTTTCTAGCTGGTTTTCTAAAATGCTTTTCCGTTCTTTAAAAATCTTTTCTTTTTCTTCATAAGTACCTCTAGTAAAAATATAATCATCTTTATTTAATAATCCCAATGTATAATCTTCATAAATAGTATGATAAAAGTCTTTTATTTTATTTATTTCATTATTAATATTTTTTATTTCAAGTTTTAATATATTTTGCTTTGAATAAAATATTTCAATATTTTTATCAATTATATTTTTTAAATTTGTAGCTATGTTAATTTGATTTTTTATTTCATTAAAAACAATATTTTTTAAGACTTCTTCCCTTATAGATTTTAAATTACACACTCCTATTTTTCTATTAGTACATACAAAATAATTAACATTATCTACTGTTTTTCTTATACCTCTTTGTATACTTAAAGATTTACCACAAATGCCACATTTTAAATAACCTTTAAATATATTTTCATTATTTTTGTTATTACATTTCTTATTTGATTTATACTTTTCACTAGATTTATTATTTATTTCTTGTACTTTATAAAATATTTCTTTAGATATTATAGGTATATGTGTATCCTCAACTACTATCCATTTATCCCTATCTAATCTAGTTCTTTCTTTATTTTCTGATAAATCTTTTTTTGTTCTTCCTTGAACAAGATTACCTATATATACCTCATTTGTTAATACTTTTTTTACAACAGCGTCTGTCCACTTGCTATTTTTTAACTTTTCTGACTTTATATATCCTTTTTTATATAGATATGCTGATGGTGATAATATATTTTTTTCATTTAATATTTTAGATATTTTTGTATAACCATAATTTTTTAATCTTAAATCAAAAATATATTTAATTATAGGTGCTGTTTCTTCATTTATAACTATTTTGTGTGTATTCTTTTCATCTCTTAAATACCCATAACAAGCCCAATTACCTATAAATTCTCCTTTTTTTTGCTTTTCATTTATAACTGTACTGATTTTTTTAGAAATATCCCTTGAATAGATGTCATTCATAAAGTTTTTAAGGTGCATTAATAATACTTCATTTGAGTTTTCATTGTTACTGTCATAGTTATCATTTACTGCTATAAATCTTACATTTAAAAATGGAAATATTTTTTCAAGATAATTACCACATTCTATATAATTTCGCCCAAATCGTGATAAATCTTTTACTATTATACAATTTATTATTCCTTTTCTTACATCTTCTAAAAGTTTTTCAAAGCCTTTTCTATCAAAATTTGTACCTGTTTTGTTATCATCTGTCACTGTCAATATATAACTTAAAAAAATTTTTAATCTTTTTTAAATTTCCACTCTATTTTTATTGTATCTTTATCATAAATATAAATATTTTTTATAAAAATATCAACCATTTCTTGATTTAATTCATTTGAATTTATATACTTTTCAAAGATTTTATTTTCTTCATCAAGTTTTTTATGTTCAATAATTTTTAATTCTAATTTTTTTATTTCTTCTTTAATTTCATTTATTAAATCTTCCCTTTCTAACTTTATTTTTAAATAATCTTCTTTAGTTATTTTTTGATTTATATAGTCTTCATATATTAATCTTCTGCTAGAAATTATTTCATTTTGTTGTTTTTCTAAAATTAATATATATTTCTTTAAATTAGTTTTATCTGCTATTTTATCCTTTTCTTTTAAGTAAATTAATATTTGTTTTTTTAAACTTTTAAATACTATTTCTTTTAGTTTGCTTTCTAATATCCTTATATTTCTACAAGCAATATTATTACTTTCTTTAACGCTATGACAATAATATTTCTTTTCTACTTTTTGTTTATTTTTATATATATAAGCATATCTTAAAGAATATCCACAATGTCCACATTTTAATTTATATGCAAATATGCTTTTGGGATTTAAGTTTTTATTCGTTATATACTTTGGTTGTACTTTATTAAATATTTCTTTAGATATTATAGGTTCGTGGGTATTTTTAATTTTTAATATATTATCATTTTTTATAGTTTTATTACTTCCACACTTTGCTTTTCTTCTTTTAAAAACTATTGTGTTACCTGTATAAACTTCATTATTTGTTATCGCTCTTATATCTTCTATTTTCCAAATTTTATTGTCTAATCTTTTAGGGTATTTTTTTCTAATACCATTTTTTGTTTTAAAATCGCTTCTTGTTGGTATTTTCATCTCATTTAATAATTTACATATTTGAGAATATGTATTTTTTTCTAACGCTAACTGAAATATCATCTTTACAATAGGAGCAGTTTCTTCGTCTATTTCGAGCCTTTTGGTATCTTTATTTTTCTTATATCCAAAAGGTGCATATGATAATATATAATCTCCTTGTTTAGCTTTTGCTATTAATCCTGTTCTAACTTTCATAGATAAATCTTTACTATAATAACTATATATTATATTTTTAAATGAAATATCTAAATCTGTTGTGGAATATTTATTATTTTTACTATCATAGTTATCATTTATAGCTATAAATCTTATATTCAAAAATGGAAACACTTTATCTAAATAGTTATTTACTTCAATATAATCTCTGCCAAATCTTGATAAGTCTTTTACTATTATGCAATTTATTTTACCTTGTTTTACATCTTCAATTAATTGTTTTATAGCTGGTCGTTCAAAGTTACTCCCAACGTACCCATCATCACTATAAGAAAAAACTTCACTTCCTTTCAATTCATTATTATTTTTAATAAAATCTTCTATTATAGATTTTTGATTTACTATACTTTCACTTTCAATGTTCGCTTTTTCTTTATCTTCTTTAGATAATCTTGTATACATAGCTATTTTATATTGCATACTTTAAAACTTTCTCCATTTCATTTAATAACATATTGTATTCGTCTATATAATTGAAAGTTATTTGTATAGTTTTATCTTCATATACTGCTATTTCTTTTATTAAACGTGTTAATAAATCTTTTGTTAAAATTTTACTATTTTTAAATTTTAAAAATTCTTTTAAGTATTTATTTTCATTACTTAAATTAGTTTTTAGATTTAATAGCTTATTTATTAATCCCTCTTTAGTTTTGTTTAATTCCTTTTCTTTTTCTAAATAACTATTTTTAGTGAATAAATAGTTCTCCTCATCCAATAAGCCTGTTGTATAGTCTTCATAAATTACTTTATAAAAACTTTTTATCTTGCATATTTCTATTTCTATATTTTCTATTAGATTGTTTAGGCTATTTTCTTCTAAAGTTATAATTTTGTTATTCTTATTAATTATATTTTCTAGTTTTATTGCTATTTTTATTTGTTTTTTTACTTCTTCAAAAACAACTTCTTTTAATAAATTTTCATTTATGCTTTTAAAATTACAATTATTATAATATCTGCATTCAAAATATCTAAATATACTAATGCCCTTTTTTTTATTTTTTCGACCCTTTTCTCGTCTAGTCAAATTTTTGTTACAAGTACCACATTTTATTAAGCCTTTAAAAATATTTTCTGTTTTATTTTTTATAAGTTTAGCTTTATTATTTTCCAAATATATATTTTTGGCATTTTCATTAATCTCATTTACTTTATTAAAAACTTCTTTATCTATTATAGGCTTATGTGTATTAGGAACAATTATCCATTCATTTTCTGGTACTGCTTTTTGTTTTTCATTTTTAGATAAATTACTTCTAGTTTTTCCTTTTACCATATTACCTATATATATTTGATCATACAGTATTTTTCTAACTGTAGATACAGTCCATTTACTAGTTTTAAATTTTTCATATTTTAAAATTCCTATTTTATAAAGATAGGCATATGGAGATAAAATATTTTTGTCATTTAATTTGACTGCTATTTTCCTATAACTATAACCTTTAAGCCTTAAATCAAAAATATATTTTACAATAGGAGCAGTTTCTTTATTTATAATTAATTTATTTTTGTTATTAGGGTCTTTTAAGTATCCATAACCTGCCCTACCTCCTATAAAATCTCCATTTTTTCGTTTTTCTTTAAAGGCACTCCTTACTTTCTTTGATATATCTTTTGCATAAACTTCATTCACTATATTTTTAAGGTGCATTAATAGTATTTCGCTTGAATTTTCATTGTTGCTGTCATACCCATCATTTATAGCTATAAATCTTATGTCTATAAATGGGAAAATCTTTTCAAGATAATTTCCACATTCAATATAATTACGTCCAAACCTTGATAAGTCTTTTACTATTATACAATTTACTTTTCCTTGTTTAACATCTTCTAAAAGCCTTTCAAAGCCATTTCTATTAAAATTCACACCAGAAAAATTATTATCTTCATAAATTTCAAATAGGTTAAACTCTTCTTTATCTTTTATATAGTCTAAAATTATATTTTTTTGATTTTCTAATGTATCACTATCTTTTTTATTATTATCCAACACCGATAATCTTACATATACACCAACAGAATAAGTTTTTTGATTAGTTGTAAAATTAATTTTTTGTATGTTTTTTCTACTTTTTCTAGCCATTATAAGCTACCTGCAGTTCGTTTCTATCTTCTAAATATGATAATAAATTTTTATATTCATCTTCATATTTAAAATGAATTTTTACACTTTTATTATTATATACTTCTATACTATCAATTAAATTTACAACTAATTCTCTATTTAAGTTTTTTATATTTTTATGTGCTTTAAAATATTCTAGCCATAATTGTTTAGGGCTTATCCCCTTTGATAAAGTTTCAATTTCTTGTTCAAATTTATGTATTAAATTTTTAATATCTAATATTCTTTCATTGTATGAAATATTAAAATCTTTGTATTCTTCTTCCGTTAGTATCCCATCTTTTAAATCTTCATATAATTTTAGCTTAATGTTTTGATATTTTTTTAATTCTGCCTTTTCTTTATTTATTTTTTCATTTATTTTTTCTTTTTCCTTTGTTGTATAATGGGTACTATTAACCATATATATTATATCTTTTAAGCTTATAACAGAATTTATATGATTTTTTAATGCTTCAAAAACAGTTTCTTCTATTACTTCACTTTTTATACTACTACCTATACACCCTTGTTTATTTTTCGCATTATTGCAAATATAATAAATGTAAGGCTTTTCTTTAGTTCCGTTATTTTTTCTAATTAAGTTTGAACCACATTCTGCACAGTTTATAAGTCCACTTAATAAGTAAACTTTTTCTTTCGTTGGTGCTATTCTAGTATCCGTAGCCATTAATTTTTGAACATTTTCAAATATTTCTTTTGATATAATAGGCTCGTGATTATTTTCTACAATTATTCTTTCTTCTTTAGGAACGTATACTAGTTTCCTAATTTTATGATTAGGCGTAGTAAATTTGTTTTGCTCTAAAGTTCCTATATATACAGGATTTTCTAATATCCTAAAAATAGCTTTTGCAGTCCATAAAGCTTTTTCTTTCTTTTTAAAATTTGTACCCATATTAATTCCTATTGATTTTTTATACTCCATAGGAGAGAGTACATTTTCATTATTTAATTTTTTAGCTATTTTGTCGGCACTTAAACCCTCTAATCGGTATTTAAAAATATCTTTTACAACTTTAGATGCTACCTTATCTACAACAATTTTATTTTTGTTATTAGGGTCTTTTAAATATCCATAAGTTGCAAAAGAACCTATAAATTCTCCCTTTTTTCTTTTTACATCAAAACTACTTCTAATTTTTATTGAAATATCTCTTAAATATGAATCATTAATCAAGTTTTTAAAAGGTATTATTAAATTATCCGTACTTTCTCTACTTTTAAAACTATCATAATTGTCATTTACAGATATAAAACGTACATTCATTAATGGAAATATTTCTTCTAAATATCTTCCTACCTCAATAAAATCACGCCCAAACCTAGAAAAATCTTTCACTACAATACAATTAATTTTTTATTCTGTATATCTTTTATCATTTCTTTAAAGGCAGGACGTTCAAAATCACTACCACTATATCCGTCATCTATTCTAGTAGATACTAACTCTAACTCATTATTATTGTTTACAAACTCTGTTAGCATCACTTTTTGATTTTTTATACTTTCACTTTCATAATTTTTTTCATCTTCCTTTGAAAGCCTTAAATATATACAAGTCTTAAATTTTTTCATTTCCTAAACACTCCTAAATATTTTACTTTAATTAAAATACCTAGAGTATCAAGAAGTTTAATCGGTCTTATTTTTTATTATTTTAACACAACTTTCTTCTTGAGTCTAGTATTTACTTAAATATTCTTCCAAACAATCCTTTAAAGTTCGTTCTGTATCGTTATTAAATGCAATTATAACTCTATGATTTTTATACTTATAACAATATGGGTTTTTTATTTGCCTTATATAATCTTTTATCCTTTCTTCTTTAGATAATTCCATATTTACCTTTATATCTCTTATATCTACAAGTTCATCTAAACTAATATTTTTTAATTTTTCTATATCTATCATTAATATCACTCCTTAGTTTTTTTATATTTTATTATGCTTGTTTTGAAAAAATTACTATTAAGTAACACAACTTTGAAAATAGGCTTATTGTTTTTTGTTATAAAATAACCTATTAAGCCTATTTCCACCTGTTCTATTACTTAATTTATTTGCTTTAATTTTCTCTTCCCAAAGCAAAAATGGCAATATCTAAACAACAGCTGGTTTTGCTGTTTCATATGTATTTCGGCAATACATTCACGTGGTTCTCACCTGACTGCCCCCATTGGGATAACCTGTGGCTAGACAGAAGTATCTTTAATAAATGTTACCGTCTTTGCAATATAGTTCTAACCTTTTGAATCTATTTTCAAAGCAGATATTTTATCGCTCGTTGCATTTTTTAGCAAGTCGTGACGTATCTCTTTTTGTTGCTCTTGTAACATTGTTTTGTATTTAGATATTGGATATATGTATTAACATTTTATTATTAATGTTAAATTTTCAATGTTCAATAAAGGAGATTTTACCCCTCTATATATTTAAGGAATGAAAAATATTTTTGAAAACCAAAATTTTTTAATTTTTTAAAAGTTTTTTTATTTTATTTAAAATCTTTCGTTCTTTTTTAGAAATAGCTGTCTGAGAAATACCTATTTCTTTGGCTAAATTTCGTCTACTTTTACCATAAAAATAAATTTTTTAATTATGTAATTTTCTTCATAAGTAAGCATACTTAAAGCCTTATTTAATTTTTCAATCATCATTGCCATTAGTACAAAATCTTCTACGTTAAATCCATCTGCTATTTGAACATTACACTCTATAAGCCTTTCAAGAGAATCTTCTCTACTTTTTTCAAATATTACCTTTTCATCTTCAATTTTTATCTTTCCTTTCTTCTTAGTTTTCATAAAATATCTCTCTTTTTCTCTACTTTTATAATATGTATTGTAAATTTCCTTGCTAACTTCAAATTTTTCACCATTCAAATATATATAATATTTCATTTTTTCCTCCCTGTTTCTATACTTAAAATTTTTTATTCTAAAATTAAGTAAAGAAACAAGGTGGACTTCTTATTTTAAATAGTTTTTCTGTTTTGATATAAAGTAATAAAAAGTATAATAACGATAAATTAATGTCTATTTCTTTTATGAAAATTATTTTTAAAATACCAATTGATATTTTTATAAAATTAAATCGACATTTATAAAATTCCATTTACATATTTTACTATACTGTTTTATATTTTTTGGATATTATTGTGAATTGGCATTTTTTTGGTGTTATTTGATATTATTTTATAAAATAAATTTTTTAATATCGTATATCAAAAACAGCTATTTTTATTATTTTTCTTCAATAAAAATAATGGAAATAGTTTAATTAAAAGAATAAAAAAGAAGATAGTAAAACTATCTTCTTAAAATAAATTACATCTATATCCATTTATCTTTTACTTCAAAATCAACATTAGTTTGTAGTGCTTTAAAGTGTTCTTGACCACATTTGATTTTTAAATTTTCTTTAACTCTTAAATCATAACTATTTGTACTGCCTTTAGTTTCTATAACAAAATATAGTTTTTCTGTATTATTTTCTTGTTTATAAATTGCCCAGTCTGGATTATAGCTACCAATAGGTGTATCTATTTTAAACCTTGAAGGAAATTTGAAAAACATTTTTACAGTAGGGTCATTATCAAGTGCTTTAGCAAAGGACTTTTCTACTGTTTCACTATCATAAACTACATAATCATAAGGTGTTTTATTATGTTCTATTTGAAGTGCATTTTTATCTAAATATGCTATTATTTCACTTGTATCAAACACTTCTTGTATATAATATTCTTCATCTTCATTTTTTATATAGTATATACCCTCAATGATAGTTTTGGCTTGTACTTCTTTAAAAATATCAATTACTTGTTGACTAAATTTTTTAGGGTCGTTATAAATTTCATTTAATCGTCCACTTTCTAAAAGTGTTTCTAAAGCTAAATTTATATGTATAGAAGATTTTTCGGCTATTTGCCATATATCTTCTAAAACTACATCATACTCTTTATATTCTATATTTGTAAATTGTTCATACTTTTGTTCAGAATATACTCCATCTTTTTCTATATTAATATCTGCATTTTTAGTTACAATTCTTACTTTATGAATTTTAGGCATTTCTTTTAATTTTTCAATACATTCTTTTTTATAACTTTCTTCATTTAGCTTAAACCTATATTTTGTTTTATACTTTATTTTTTCCCAAAGTTCTAAAAATTCTGGACTAACAAGGACTTGTTTGTTTAATTTAACAACCACTTGCTTATTAGCATTGTTAATAGGCAATTTCATAGTAGATTTTAATGCTATATTATTTATTTTATCTTTAGCACCTTCAAATTTTTCCAATAAATTTAAAGTACCATTTTCAAGGTCTTGTTTCATAGTTGTTGTAACTTGCCCTTTATTATCTATATATTTATTGTCTTTTAAATTTTGAAAAATTTCTCTTGCATCTTCTTCTGTTGTTATTTTTTCTTCTTTAGTTATTTTTTCATATGTAATATTAGTTAAAATGTCTGTATTAAGATTTTCTATTTTTTGCTGTGTAAATATAGTTTCTACTTCTTTTTTAACATTTTCAAATTTTTTAGGTATGTTAAAAAAGTTATCTTGTATATCATTTTTAATTTTTTCAGCATCAACATTACCTTTATTATCAATATAACCTACTTTTTCAAAATGATTTAAAATTTCTTTTGCGTCCTCATCTTTTATGTTTACTTGCTCTATAACTGTTTGCTCATAAGTTATACCAATAAAAGAAGTTATATCAAGGCTACCAAATTTTAAGCCTGTTTCATCTTCAATTTCTTTTTGCAAGTTTTTAGCAAAGTCTTCAAAACTTTCATTAGCTATAATATGTAAGTTATTAATATGCCTATCTTCTACACGTTCGCCATTTTGATTTACACATAGCCTTAAACCCCGACCTATTTTTTGTCTAGCACTAAATTTTGATTTTTGTTCAATAAGGGTACAAACTTGAAAAACATTAGGATTGTCCCAGCCCTCTTTTAATGCACTATGAGAGAAAATAAATCTTAAAGGACACTCAAAGGATAATAAATACTCTTTATCTTGCATAATAGTTTTATAAGTATTGTCATCGTCATTGCTGTCCCCTTTTGTATTTTTAAGATTTCCTTTTCTATCTTTAGAAAAATAGCCATTGTGTATTTTTTCTATTGGTTGGTTAAATCTTTCCTTTAATATTTCATATTTAGGTAAATTTATAAGTTCATTATAACACTCTTCAAATATTTTTGCATAAATACCTTTTTCTCCGTCATCTAATCTATACTTATCTACTCTATCTATGAAAAATAAAGATAAGACTTTAATATCTAAACTTGTATAAATAAGTTCTTTTTCAAGGTGCTGTTCAATAGTTTTTTTAATTTGCTCTTTTTTTATTAAATCTTCGTCTATATCTCCAATAGCCTTACCTAAATTTAATATTTTAGTATTAGCAAACTCTATATGTTCTTTATTCTCTGTACAATCTATATTTGTGATTACATATCCATAATATTCAGGTCGGTTTGTAATAAGCTCTAAATTATCATTTTGCTTTAATGTTTTTTTAACTCTTTTTATTTTTTCATTTTCAAAAATATCTAATTCAAGAGTAGCTCTAAAATTTATCCCACCTGTTTTACCCTCATCCATAGATACATCTAAAAGTTTTAAATAAGGTGTGTTAAAATCCTGAGAAGATGAAACACTAGATACTGAAATTTGTTTTACTATACCCATTTGAAAAGCGTCAACTGGAGTTAGTCTATAAATAAGGTTTATTTTTTCTCTATGAGTAGCTGAATATTTTAAAATAGCTAAAGGATTAAGAGAGTTTATAGCTCCTTTAGACTTTTCTGTATTATCTACTGATTGAGGTTCATCTATAATAACAATAGGATTTGTTTCTTTAATATACTCTATTGGTGGTCTTGATAATTTATCATTTTCTTGATTTATAATATTTTCATCTTTTTTAAATGCGTCAATATTTATAATCATTATTTCAATATTATTAGATGTTGCAAAATTTTTAACTTGCTCTAATTTAGAAGAATTATAAATAAAAACATTATAATTTTCATTATATTTTTTAAGTTCATCTTGCATTATTTCAAAAGACTTAAATACACCTTGTTTAATGGCAATACTAGGTACAACTATAATAAACTTTTTAAATCCATATTTTTTATTAAGTTCAAAAATAGTTTTTGTATAAGTATATGTTTTGCCTGTACCCGTTTCCATTTCTATACAAAAAGTGTTATTTTGAGTATCATTTGTAGTTTGTAGCATATTTTGTTTTTGCACTCTTTGCATATTTTCAACTATTTTTTCATTAGGTATATTTATATAGTTTAAACTTATTTCATTAGGTATAAAACTCATTTGTATGTCATTATTTTTATAACTTGTTGTATAATCTTCTTTATCTTGTCCATTAAATAAATTTATAACACTTTGTATAGCTTGTTTTTGAAAGCCTTGTTCTTTAAACTTAATCTTCAATTTTAACTCTCCTTTAAAACCAGTAGAATAATCTACTGGTTTATACTATTTTATAAATATTTTATAACCTCTTCTCTAGTTATACTATAATCTAACATTATTCTTTTTATTATCTCTTCATTTGATACTTTAAACTCTTTTAATAACTTTATTTGATTAATTATTCCTTCTTTTATTCCTTCTTTTATTCCTTCTTTTATTCCTTTAGCAAAATTTTCTTCTGCTATTTCTTGTTCTCGCATTAAAAGTGTCATATATTCCTGCCTCCATTCTTTATTTAATTTTACTTTTTTTATTTT
>CALWOZ010000055.1 GCA_944383305.1 uncultured Clostridia bacterium
TCCTCCTTAAAAATAAAACAAATCTTATAATATAATATGATAAAAATTTGTTATAAATTACTATAAAAATATATTGCTATTTTTTTTATAAATGTGATATAATAATAACATACTAGATAACTAGGTAATTTAATTTTAAAAAGGGAAGTGGATATTTTTTAATGAAAGCTATTTGGTCTAAAAGAAAATTAACTAACAATGAAGATGAATTAGCAAAAGAGTTTATGGAATGTATTAAAGATATAATACATTTAGATGAAATAAAAGAATTGGATAATTTTGTACAACATTGTAACACTAGTAGATTACAACATAGCTTAAATGTTGCATATTATAGCTTTTTATGGGCTAAAAGAAAAGGCTTAGATTATAAATCCGTTGCTAGAGCTGGAATTTTACACGACTTATACTTATACGATTGGCGTCAAGTAGAAACAGAACAACATCACGCTTTTCATCATCCAAAAGAAGCTTTAAAAAACGCCGAAATGTTGGTGGAGCTTAATGAAATAGAAAGAGATGCAATAGTAAATCATATGTGGCCTTTATCTGAGGCTTTTCCTAAATATAAAGAAAGTTATATTTTAAGTTGGGTTGATAAATACTGTGCAGTTGTAGAAGTAGTTGAACAAGGATATAAAGCTATAGGTAGACTTAAAATGTTTTCTAAAGGTGCTATATCTGAATAAAATAAAAAAGTTAGATTATAAAATAATCTAACTTTTTTGTTGTTTGTCAATAGTTGTGCGTTAGTTATTAAAATATAATAATAAAAAATTATATGGAAATATATTTTTATTATTTAATATTTTAAATGTCACTAAAAGTGTGAACTATTTAAAATAAAAATTATATTTAAAAAATTTTACTTAATAATAATAACTTGTTTATTTAATAAAAAGTATCAAAAAATTAGTTGTAAATTATTCAGCTACAATATTATAAACCTGACGTTTTAAAGCATCTTTATCACTTTCTAAATATTCATCATAAGTTGTTTTCTTATCAATAAATCCTTCATTTGTAAATTCCATAATTCTATTAGCTGTAGTTTGTACGATTTGATGGTCTTGTGATGAAAATAATATAACACCAGGGAATTTTATTAAAGCATTGTTAAGAGCAGTAATAGATTCCATATCTAAGTGGTTAGTAGGTTCATCAAACATAAGAATATTTGCACCAGACATCATCATTTTAGAGAAAAGACAACGTACTTTTTCACCACCAGATAATACATTTATTTTTTTAAGTGCTTCTTCACCTGAGAATAGCATTCTTCCTAAAAATCCACGAACAAATGTAGTGTCCTTTTCTGGAGAATATTGCATAAGCCAATCTACTATTGAATAATCACTTTCAAACTCTTCATTATGGTCTTTAGGGAAATATGCAAAAGAAGTTGTTATACCCCATTTAAACTCACCTTCGTCAGGTTCTAGTTCACCTGCTAATATTTTAAATAAAGTAGTTTTTGCTATTTCATTTGAGCCAACAAAGGCAACTTTATCTTCACTAGATAACATAAATGATATATTGTCTAATACTTTTACTCCATCTATTGTTTTAGATAAATTAGTAACGGTTAAAACTTCGTTACCAATATCTCTATTAGGTTTAAAATCTATATAAGGGTATTTTCTGCTAGATGGTTTAATTTCATCTAATTCTATTTTTTCAAGAGCTTTTTTTCTAGAGGTTGCTTGTTTAGATTTTGAAGCATTAGCACTAAATCTTTGAATAAACTCTTGTAATTCTTTAATTTTTTCTTCTTTTTTACGATTGGCATCTTTCATTTGTCTTATTAAAAGTTGACTAGATTCATACCAAAAGTCATAGTTACCAGCATAAAGTTGTATTTTAGAATAGTCTATATCAGCTATATGTGTACAAACTTTATTTAAAAAATATCTATCGTGAGATACTACAATAGTGGTATTTTCAAAGTTTATTAAAAACTCTTCAAGCCAATTTATAGCCAAAAGGTCTAAATGGTTTGTAGGTTCGTCTAATAAAAGTATGTCTGGCTTACCAAATAGTGCTTGAGCAAGTAAAACCTTAACTTTTTCAGGACCAGTTAAATCTTTTAAATATTTATAGTGGAGCTCTGGAGCAATCCCAAGCCCGTTTAAAAGGTTAGCAGCGTCAGCTTCGGCGTTCCACCCGTCCATATTGGCAAATTCTTCTTCAAGTTCACTTGCTTTAATACCGTCTTGTTCAGAAAAATCTTCTTTTGCATAAATTGCCTCTTTTTCTTTCATTATTTCATAAAGACGTTTGTTGCCCATAATAACTGTGTCCAAAACCATAAATTCATCATATTTAAAGTGGTCTTGTTGTAAAAATGAAATACGCTCACCATCTGATACGACAACATCACCTGAGGTAGACTCTATTTGTCCAGCTAATATTTTTAAAAAAGTAG
Source organism: uncultured Clostridia bacterium (assembly GCA_944383305.1). Classification (GTDB taxonomy): domain Bacteria; phylum Bacillota; class Clostridia; order Lachnospirales; family CAG-274; genus Tyzzerella. The sequence continues at coordinate 2,426 of CALWOZ010000055.1, forward strand.
ATTTACCAGCGCCATTAGCACCAATAAGTCCATAACAGTTACCAGGTGTAAATTTTATGTTTACATCTTCAAATAAAGCTCTCTTACCAAGTCTTAAAGTTACATTATTAACACTTAACATTTTTTACCTCCAACTATGCTTTTTTTACAACAGAAGATTTTAGCTTCATAGCCCCAAAACCATCTATTTTACAGTCTATATCGTGGTCATCAGGTGCATCATATATAAGTTTTATATTTTTTACTTTTGTTCCTACTTTTATTGAAGAAGATGCACCTTTAACTTTTAAATCTTTTATAACTATAACGCTATCCCCATTGTTTAAAACATTACCATTAGCGTCTTTTATAACATTTTCTTCTTCTATCATATCTTTGTTCCATTCATATGCACACTCTGGACATATAAGTAAGTTTCCATCTTCATAAGTATACTCTGAATTACATTTTGGGCAATTTGGTAAATTATCCATTTTTATCCTCCATTTACATAATAGTTATTAATATATTTTTATTTTCATTAATTGCTTGATTAAAAAAAGTTTTTAACTCATCAAAAGCCATTTCCATTTCTTCGAATAAAAGTTCTTTATCTTCTTTAAGCCATATATTAGGAGAAATTTGCTTTTGATTAAAATCATTAGGGTCAAAAACAATAGAATTAATATTTATTTTTTCTATTTCTTCTAATATTTTTTTAATTTCATCTTTTTTTATATAGGATATATAGTCTTGTGAGTTAAAAGTTATATCTCCAAATATAAAAGCACTTTTTGCATAATCTTCAAAAACAGTTTTATCATATATAGGGTCTAATTTTGAAGAAATAAGATAATAAAGACCATTATATATAGTGTCTATATCACAACAAGGATATAAATCATCATTATCTAATATATACTCTATTTTGTCATATAGGCTATTGCTATCAAGCTTTTCTAGTTGTTTTAATAAAAAGTCGTCTATAATAAAATAATTAGCTATCATTTTATTTACCTTTCTTTTTATGAACATTTCTTATTGTTTTTTTCTTTTTAAACTCTTGTTTTGTATCTTTTGAGTTTGAACTTTTAGATTTTTTTGTAACACTTTTCTTATAAAAATCTTTTTGGGCTAAACTTTTTCGAGGTTTAATTAAGCAATGTTTTTCAAAGCCTACTAAGTCCATACGGTTTGCCTTTTTTAATGCCTCTAAAACTAAATCATAATTTTTAGGTAGTCTATATTGCATTAATGCTCTTTGCATAGCTTTTTCGTGTGGATTTTTAGGCACATATACAGGTGTCATATCCCTAGGGTCTAGTTCTGTATAGTACATACAAGTAGATAAAGTCATAGGAGTAGGGTAAAAGTCTTGAACTTGTTCTGGCATATATCCTAAATCTCTTAAATATTCAGCTAACTCTATAGCAGCATTTAAGTCGCTACCAGGGTGACTGCTCATAAGATAAGGTACAAGATATTGTTCTTTACCTATTTGTCTATTTACATCATAATATTTTTTTACAAATTTTTCATATACTTCTTTAGATGGCTTGCCCATTTTTGATAAAACTCTATCGGATATATGTTCAGGAGCAACTTTTAATTGACCACTAACGTGGTGCTCACAAAGTTCTTCAAAAAATTGTTGATTATTTTTATCGTGAATAAGATAGTCATATCTAATACCAGAACGTATAAATACTTTTTTTACTTTTGGTATTTTTCTAAGTTTTTGTAAAAGTTTTAAATAGTCTGTATGGTCTATTTTTAATTTTTTACAAGGTTCTGGAAAAAGACATTGTTTATGTGTACAAGCTCCTTTATCAAATTGTTTATCACAAGCAGGTCCTCTAAAGTTTGCAGTAGGTCCACCTACGTCGTGGATATAGCCTTTAAAATCTGGCTCCCATACTAGCTTTTCAGCCTCTCTAATTATAGATTGATGACTACGCCCTTGAACAACTCTACCTTGATGAAATGTTAAGGCACAAAAATTACAACCACCAAAACAGCCACGATTTGATATAAGACTAAATTTTACCTCTTCTATGGCAGGTACTCCACCGTCTTTTTCATATATAGGGTGATAATTTCTCATATATGGTAAACTATAAGAATTATCAAATTCACTTGTTGTAAGAGGCATAGAAGGCTTGTTTTGAACAACATAAACATCATTATATGGTTCAATAAGCATTTTTGATAAGACTGCATCTGTATTTTCGTATTGCTTTAAAAAGCTTTTTGCATATACATTTTTATCTTCACAAACTTCTTTATATGAAGGGAGCATTATATAGTCTTCATATATGTTTTCCAATGTTTTTGTTTTATAAACCGTACCTTTTACATATGTTATTTGGTCTATTGGTATGCCACTTGCTAAACTTTCAGCAAGTTCAACTATTTGGTGCTCTCCCATACCAAACATTAAAATATCTGCTTGAGAGTCTAAAAGTATAGAACGACGTACTTTATTATCCCAATAGTCATAATGAGATAGTCTTCTAAGGCTTGCCTCTATACCACCTATCATAATAGGTATATTTTTAAATACTTCTCTTATTTTTTGACAGTATACAATCGTTGCTCTATCTGGTCTAAGTCCACCTTTACCACCGGGAGAGTATAAATCTTTTTCTCTTCTTTTTTTAGCAACGCTGTAATGATTTACCATAGAATCTATGTTGCCACCTGTAACAAGAAAAGCAAGTTTAGGTTTACCTAACTTTTGAAAATCTTTAGTATCTTTCCAGTTTGGCTGTGCTATAATACCTATTTTAAATCCTTTACTTTCTAAAAGTCTAGCTATTATGGCAGCTCCAAAAGAAGGGTGGTCTACATAAGCATCACCTGTAATAAGAACAAAATCTAGTTCTTCCCAGCCTCTTTTTGCCATATCTTCTTTACAAATTGGTAAAAAATCCATATTAATCTCCTTAAATTCTCCAACCAGCTAAATATTTGTTTTTTAGTCTGCCTTTTTGTACTTTGCCCCAACCAATAGGGTATTTATCTATACAAATAAGATGCCAACCATCTTTATTAGTATTAACGGCAAAGCTTTCTCCTTTTAAATATCTGGTTAAATTTTCATCATCTATATTAAATGAAATAGTATGTTTTGCATCTTCCTTTTTTAAGCCCATAGCAAAGGCTTGAGATGGTTCAAAGCGTTTAGTTTTAATTTCTCCTAAATAAAAACCACTTCTTACAACTCTAAGTCCACTTAAATCTATACCATTTGGAATTGAAAATACACTTGTTTTATGAATCTCTATATTGTTATACATTGGTATATTTAGATTTTCTTTAAAGAAAGTTTCCATATCTAAAAGTTCTTTTTTATTTATTTCTTTTATTTTAGACACATCTTGATTTTTTTTATTACCTTTTTTTCTAATTAAGGCTAAAAAGTGTCCCTCACCTTTAACTTTATATGGCATAAGACGTCCTGTTTTTTCAATTCCATCTATTATTTTGTCGGCATTTATCCACTCTTTTCTCCCATTTTCAAACCCTGAGGATTTATCAAAATCTATAAGTTCAAAGTCATCATTTTTAAGTAAAAATTCATTTATCATTTGTTCATTTTCTTCTGGTGCAAAGGTACAAGTAGAATAGGCTATAATACCTTCATTATCAAGCATATCTTTTGCATAATATAAAATTTCTCTTTGTAAATTACAACAAAATTCTGTTTTATGAGTTTCCCAGCTTTTTATAGCATCTTTATCTTTTCTAAACATACCTTCTCCAGAACAAGGAGCGTCTATTATTATTTTATTAAAATATCCTTTAAATTTTTTAGCTAAATTTTTAGGTGTTTCATTTGTTACAATAGCGTTACACACCCCGTTTATTTCTATATTTTTAAGAAGGGCTTTACACCTTGTAGCACTAATGTCATTTGTGACTAAAACCCCTGTACCATTTAATTTTGATGCTATTTGAGTGCTTTTCCCACCAGGAGCAGCACACATATCTAAAACTTTATCCCCAGCACTTATAGGCAACATAGCACCTGTTGACATAGCGCTAGGTTCTTGTATATAAAATAAACCAGCATTATAGTAAGGGCTTTTAGCAGGACGTTCATCTTCATAATAAAAACCAGCATCACACCAAGGAATAGGGGTTAAGTTAAAATTTAATAAATTTTTTAAATCATTAGGACTTATTTTTAATGTATTTGCTCTAAGTCCTTGATAATTTTTATCTTCAAAACTTTTTATATAAGCGTCAAAATCTTTACCTAAAAGATTTTTCATTTTTTCTATATATTTAATAGGTAAATCCATTTTTTCAGTCCTTTTTATAAAATTATATCAATTTAGTATATAATATTTTTAATAATATGTAAACAATATAAAATAAATTTGCCTATGCTAAATAACATAGGCTTATGATTTATACAGTTTTATTTTTATTATATTGTTCTAGCATATAAGTTTTTTGATATTCTAAAACTTTTGGGACATAATTTTGTGTTTCTTCAAAAGGTGGGATACCACCGTATTTAGCTACATTACCAGGGCCAGCGTTATAAGCTGCTAAGGCAAGCTCTGTGTCATTGTCAAAACGGTCAAGTTGTTTTTTTAAATATTGTGTACCACCGTCTATATTTTGTTCTATGTCATATGCGTCTGTAACACCAAGACTTTTGGCTGTATTTGGCATAAGTTGCATAAGTCCCATTGCCCCAGATGAAGATGTAGCATTAGGGTCAAAGTTACTTTCTTGACGAATGACAGCAGCTATAAGGCTTTCATCTATACCATATTTTATAGAAGCTTCAGATATGGCCTCTTTTATAGCTTCAGAAATTTGAGATTCTGGAATACCGTTTTCTTCATAATCCATTAAAATTTCTGAAAAAGATTTTTCTTCTGATTTACTTTTTATATTATCTATGGTATTATTATATTGATATGTTTTATTTGTAATAGGGATAGGTATTTTAGATTCTATACTGGAAATAATCTCATTATAGATACTATTTACATTAATATTCATAATAAACTCCCTTCCTTATCTTTTCATAAGCATATATTTTAATTGTAATACAAAATAATAAAAAATTCAACTATTAATTTATGTTATTTATAGAGGTAAAAATGAACGAAAAAGCTTTAAAAACTTTAGAATTTGATAAAATAATAGAAAAAGTAGCTAGTTTTGCAAGTTCAAGTGTTGGTAAAGATATGGTAAGAACTTTAAAACCTAGCAATAATATAGAAGAAATAAAAATTTGGCAAAAAGAAACTTCACAAGCTGTTAGTATGATTTTAAAAAAGGGCTCACTAAAAATAGGTGGACTTAGGGATATAAGCCCGTTTTTACAAAGAACTGCCATTGGAGGAACTTTAAACTTTGAAGAACTTTTAAACATAGCAGACTTTTTAAGTGCTTGTAAAAGAGCAAAAGATTATGCTAAAAGTGAAAATAAATATGATGTGTATGATGCAATAGACCCTAAATTTGAACTTATAGAGCCAATAGAAAGTCTTGATAAAGAAATAACTAGATGTATAATATCTGACACAGAAATGTCTGACGATGCTAGTCAAAAACTTAGAGAAATAAGAAGAGATATAAAGCAAGCTAATGAAAGAGTAAGAGTAGAACTTAACAAAATAATACAATCTAGCACATATAAAAATATGCTACAAGAACCTGTTATTACTGTTAAAAGTGATAGATATTGTATACCTGTTAAGTCAGAATATAAAAATTCTTTTTCTGGTATGGTACACGACCAATCGGCAACAGGCTCTACTGTATTTATGGAGCCTACAAGTGTTGTTATGCTTAATAACAAAATAAAAGAGTTACATTCAGATGAATTACAAGAAATAAATAGAATACTTAAAAAACTATCTGAAATGGTAAATGAAAACAGGGATATTTTATTAAGTAATTTAGAAATATTAACTGAAATAGATTTTATATTTGCAAAAGGGGAGTATTCTATAAGTATTAATGGTACTGAACCTATATTCAATGAAAAAGGATATATAAACATTAAAAAAGCAAGACATCCATTACTAGACCCTACTACTGTTGTATCCACGGATATATATCTTGGAGATGAGTTTACAACACTTCTTATAACAGGACCTAACACAGGTGGGAAAACTGTATCTTTAAAAACAATAGGTTTATTTACATTAATGGGACAGGCTGGACTTCATATATCTGCCTTTGATAAATCAGAACTTGCTGTTTTTGACAATGTATTTTCCGATATAGGTGATGAACAAAGTATAGAGCAAAGTCTTAGTACATTTTCTGCTCATATGACAAATATTGTTTCTATTTTAGATAAGGTGACAGATAATTCTCTAGTGCTTTTAGATGAGCTTGGAGCTGGAACTGACCCAACAGAAGGTGCTTGTCTTGCTATGGCTATTATACAATATTTACACGATAGACAAATTAGAACGGCAGTTACTACTCATTATAGTGAACTTAAAGTATTTGCTATATCAACAAAAGGAGTATCTAATGCATCTTGTGAGTTTGATGTACAAACTTTAAGACCAACTTATCGTTTACTTATAGGAGTACCAGGGAAAAGTAATGCTTTTGCTATATCTAAAAGATTAGGATTACCAGATTATATTATAGAAGATGCTAAAAATTTACTTAGTAAAGAAGACACAAAATTTGAAGACGTTATTACAGACCTTGAAATAAATAAAAAATCCCTAATCATAGAAAAAGAACGAGCAGAAAGCTATAGATTAGAAGCAGAGCGACTTAAAAAAGACGTAGAAAATCAAAAACAAAAAACAAGAGAACAAAAAGAAAAAATACTTTTAAAAGCCACAGAAGATGCAAAAAGAATAGTAGCACAGGCTAAAATAGACGCCGACAATATAGTAAAAGAAATACAAAAACTAGCCAAAGAAAAAGCAAATCAAAATGATATTAATAATGAAAGACAAAAACTTAAAGACAGATTGTCTAAATTAGACGATAGACTTGATAAATTTAACAATAAAAATGCACAAAAACGAGTTGTACCTAAAAATCTTAAAAAAGGCGATAGAGTTTTTATTCATTCATTAAATCAATCGGGGACAGTCACATCAGAGCCTAACTCTAAAGGGGAGGTAATGGTTATGGCTGGTATTATGAATATAAAAACAAACCTAAAAGATTTATCAATTGATACAAATTATGTAGAGCCTAAAAAAGAAACACCAAAACCTAAAAAAATGGGAAGTTTTAAAAATAATAAATCTATGACAGTATCTTATGAGATAGATTTAAGAGGGCTTTATGTAGACGAAGCAATAGAAAAGGTGGACAAATTTATAGATGATGCTTTTTTAGCTGGTATGGACACTATAAGTATTATTCATGGGAAAGGTACTGGCGCTTTAAGAACTGGCATACACGAATATCTTAGACGTCATAGTAGAGTAAAAAAATATCGTTTAGGCGAATTTGGTGAAGGTGACGCTGGTGTTACTATTGTTGAACTTAAATAATATTTTTTAAAATTAAAAAAATATTCATTTTTATTTAAAATTTATGTGTTAATCTTTTATAAAAAGTTTGTAAAAGGGAGAAATGATTATGAGTAAATTTAAAATACTTGTTGTAGATGATGATGAACATATTGCAGAGCTTATAAGTTTATATTTGAATAAAGAAGGCTATGAAACAAAAGAAGTATATAATGGAAGAAAAGCCATAGAAGAATTTTCTGATTTTTCTCCCCATTTAGTCTTATTGGATATTATGTTGCCAGAGATGGACGGATATCAAATATGTAGAGAAATTAGAAAAATAAGTTCTGTTCCTATTATTATGCTTACTGCTAAAGGTGAAATTTTTGATAAAGTATTAGGGCTTGAACTTGGAGCAGATGATTATATAGTAAAGCCTTTTGACAGTAAAGAACTTGTAGCTAGAGTAAAAGCAGTTCTTAGAAGATTTGATAACAAAGAGGAAAATTCACAATCAAATCAAATAGTTGTGCCTAATATGACAATAAATCCATCTACATATATAGTAACATATCACGGAACACAACTAGAGTTACCACCAAAAGAATTTGAACTATTAAACTTTTTGGCTCAACACCCTAATCAAGTTTTTACTAGAGAACAGTTACTTGATAAAATATGGGGATATGAGTTTATAGGTGATACTAGAACAGTCGATGTCCACGTTAAAAGGCTTAGAGAAAAAATGCCTTATGAAGATGTCTGGAGTTTAAAAACTGTTTGGGGTGTTGGCTATAAATTTGAAAATAAGTAAAAGAGGAATAAATAATGAGGCTAGATAAAATTACATTAGAAGATATAGTACTTGTTAATGTTTATGGAGGAAAAAGCATTATTAAAAATGCAAAATCTATTATAGATTTAATTATCAATATAATATATGAATTTGAAACGGATAATGTAATTATTGACAAAAATATAATAGATGAAAAATTCTTTATTTTAAGTAGTGGTATAGCTGGAGAAATTACACAAAAAATTATTAATTATAATATTAAAGTAGCTATTTATGGAGATTATACAAAATATAATAGTAAGGCATTAAGAGATTTTATATATGAAAGTAACAATGGAAAAAATATATTTTTTGTTGAAAATAAAGAACAAGCTATCTTAAAACTAGTTAAAGTTCAAAATAAAAATATATTGTATTAATATAAAATTAAAAAATATTGTTGATATATATTTTTTATTGTGATAGAATAAAAGAAGTGATTTTTAGGAGGTAAAAAAATGAATGATAATGTAGAAAATAATATAGAAGAAACCACTGTTTCTGATACAGAACAAGAAACACCTTCTATTGAAACAACACAAGTAGATAATCAAGAGGTAACAGAAGAAACAAGTGTTCAACAACAAATAGGTATAGAAGGCGAAATTTTACCAGATGAAACTACAGCAGTTGATGAAAGTGTAGATACATCACAAGATGCAGTTTCTGCTGATGAAACTACAGAAACAACTAGCTTAATAGAGGCTGACCCACAGCCAGCTACTATGAGCGTACCTTTCATTGGACTTTCTGCTATACAATGTGTAGTTGCCTTTTTCCTTATTGTAGTTGTTTTACAACAATCAAAATCAGCATCTTCAATTACATCTAGTGCTATTGTTGGAAGTGGCGACAATCAATCATATTGGAGCAAAAATAAAGGTAGAAGTAAAGAAAGCAAATTAGCTAGAACAACTGTTATATTAGGTGTAATATTCTTTATTATAACTATTGCTTTAGGATTTATAAGATAAATAGTTAAAGATTAATTATTAAAAATTATGGCTACCTGTTTAAGATTATCTTAGATAGGTAGTTTTTTATAATTTTAATAATAAATTTTTGTATAATATTTGATTAATTATAAAAAATAATAAAATGACACATAGGAGGTGTTAAAATGAATGATGTAGACAATAATATCTTAGAAGAAAAAAAAGAAAAGATAATTGGATTTGTAAAGTCTAAAGAATATAAACCAATGAAGATAAATGATATTATGATGTTTATGGAAGTACCTACAAAAGATAGAGATTTATTTTTAGAAATTATAAATGATATAATTTTAGATGGTAAGCTTGTCTTAACTCAAAAGGGTAAAGTAATGACACCTGAAAGCTTAAATATGGTATATGGTACTTATACTAGCACATCTAGAGGATTTGGCTTTGTTATAGTAGAAAACAATGATATATATAATAAAAAAGATATTTTTATAAATGAAAAAGATGCAAATGGAGCAATGCATAAAGATAAAGTCCTATGTCAAATTATAGAAGAAGACACAGGGAAAAGACCAGAGGGTATTATTATAAAAGTATTAAAAAAAGGATACAAGCATATAGTTGGTACCTTTGAACAAAGTCAAGGATTTGGCTTTGTAGTTCCAGATGAAAAAAGAATGTATAATGATATTTTTATATCTAAAAAAAATACATTAGGTGCTGTTACAGGACATAAAGTTGTAGTAGAAATAACTAAACAAGCCGAAAATGGTAAAAACCCAGAAGGAAAAATAACAGAAATATTAGGACATATAAATGACCCAGGTGTAGATATTTTATCTATAATAAAACAGTTTGACTTACCGACAGATTTTGATGATTTAGTTTATAAACAAGTAGAAAATGTACCTAATGAAGTTTTAGAAGAAGAAAAAATAAATAGACTAGACTTAAGAAATATACAAACCGTGACAATTGACGGAGAAGACGCTAAAGACCTAGATGATGCTATAACTATACAAAAATTAGATAACGGACATTATAAATTAGGTGTTCATATAGCCGATGTTACTCATTATGTAAAAGAAGCAACTCCTCTTGATAGAGAAGCATTAAAAAGAGGTACAAGTGTATATTTAGTAGATAGAGTTATACCAATGTTACCACATAAGCTTTCAAATGGAATATGTTCTTTAAATCAAGGTGAAGACAGATTAGCATTAAGTTGTATAATGGAAATAGATAAAAATGGAGCGGTAAATAATCATCAAATAGTAGAAACCCTTATAAAAGTAGACAAAAGAATGAGTTATACTATTGTAAATGATATTTTAACAAATGAACAAAGCCCTTATTTAGAAGAAAATAAAGAATTTTTAAATATGTTTAAAACTATGGAAGAACTTAGAAATATTTTGTTACAAAAGCGTATAAAAAGAGGAGCGATAGAGTTTGACTTTGAAGAGGCTAAAATAGTTTTAGATGAAAATAGAAAACCAATAGAAATTAAATTGTATGAAAGAAATGTGGCTACTAGTATAATAGAAGAATTTATGCTAGTTGCTAATGAAACTGTTGCTGAACATTATTTTTGGTTAGAGTTACCTTTTGTATATCGTTCTCACGAAGAACCAGATATTGAAAAAGTAGAAGAAATGGCAGAATTTATATCTAAATTTGGATATAAATTAAAAGGAAGTAATATACATTCTAAAGCCTTTCAAAAGTTATTAGAAAAAGCTAAATCAACTCCAGAAGAAATGATTATAAGTAGAGTAGTGTTAAGAAGCTTTAAACAGGCAAGGTATACATTTAGAAATGAAGGGCATTTTGGACTTGCTGCTAATTATTATTGTCATTTTACTTCACCTATAAGACGATATCCAGACTTACAAATACATCGTATTATAAAAGAAAATATAAATGGAAAATTAGATGAAAGAAGAATAAATACTTTAAGTAAAAAGTTACCAGATGTTTGTCTAAAATGTTCTAATAGAGAACGTGTGGCAGATGATGCTGAAAGAGAAACTTGTCTTGTTAAAAAGGTTGAATATATGGAAGATAAAGTGGGACAAATATTTGAAGGCGTTATATCTAGTGTTACTAGTTGGGGAATATATGTAGAGCTACCTAATACAATTGAAGGTATGGTATCTCCAAAAAGTATCGAAGATGACTATTATTATTATGATGAAAAAAATATGCAATACTTTGGTGAAAAAACTGGAAAAAAATATTCACTAGGAGATGTCGTTAAGGTTAAGTTAATGGACACTAATTTATATGAAAGAACAATTGACTTTAAATTTGTATTAGAAGATGAATTGTAATCAATTTTTTCATACCTCTTATTAAATAATAAAGTTATAGCTTATATTGTAATAATAACTAAAAGACCATTTAAGTGAACAAGTCCGTAAAAAATGGACAATAGAAAAAAGAGACCTCTTGTGGTAGAATTAAACTATCATAGGAGGTTTTG
>CALWOZ010000056.1 GCA_944383305.1 uncultured Clostridia bacterium
GATTTTTCTAAAAATTCTTTTGGATTTGATATACAAATTAAGTCTTTTTCATTTCTATATCCTTTAAAGTTATAAACCTCTCCATCTATTTTTAATACTATTTTTATTTGATTTATGTAATAATTGTGATAACAAATTTCTCTCTTTTCCATATTAATCACCCCTAAATATTTATATCTTATCTTATTACATACACATTATCTTCATTTCCATTTCAATATATTTCTTTGTGTTATACATTTTTCTCCTAACTAATCTAATAATATATCTTTAGATTTTACTTCTTTATTATCATTTTGACTTATGCTTTCTGTTTCTGTTTCATTATTATTTTCTTGTTTATTGTTCAATTCTTCTTGCAATTTTTTATTTTCTTGTTCTATTTCTAAATCTAACATTTCTATTAATGATGTTATTTCTGCTATTTTGTCATCTTTTTCTAGTTCTGTATATATTTTTTTAGCCAACAAATATTGTTTTTTTGCTTCTAATAGATTATTTTCTGCTTGAAAATCTATTGCTAATCTTTCATATTCTTGAGCTAATTGTACTTTTTGTTCATTTTCTACTATCTTTTGGTCTATTGACATTAGTTTTGATTGTAAAAATTCTATTTTGACTAAATCTTCCATTTCTGTATATTTTTCTATTGCGTTTGTATAATATAGTCTTGCCCCTTCATAGTCTCCATTTTTAAAGCTTTCATCACCTTGTTTCACTATTTCAAGGGCTGTTAATTCTTTTTCTGATTTATCTTTTTGTTCTTTTTCATCTTCTTCTTTTTCCTTCTCCCATTCTGAATATAGTTCTTCAAGAGATGTTATAGCTTTTTCTTTGCCTTCATTAAAATATAAATCACTTGCTAAATTTTTTGCCTCTAAATATTTTTTTTCAGAATTTTCATAGTCTTTTAATTCTTTAAGCGTATCTCCTAAATTTATATAATCATAAACATTAAGATATCCTTTAGTTTCTTCTAATTTTCTCTCTATATAATCTATATTTACATTATCAGCAAATTTAGCTCTAGCTTTTGCATTAGAATAACTTATTTGTGCTTCTTTGTATTCTCCATTTTCTAATTCTTCATCTGCTATTATAGTAGTTTCTATTAATTTTAAATAATTATTTAAATCTTGTGTTTTTTCTTTGTCTCTTAATTTTTCAGAAACCTCTAAAGCTTTGTTGCATTCTTCTTTAGCCCTTATGTAATTATTATCTTGTATATATTCTATTGTATTTTCATAAGCTAAATTTAAAGTTTCTATTCTTCTAACTTTTCTAATATGTAATATATACAAAATAATAGATATAATTAAAATAACTATAAGTATTATTAATGATATTTTTATAGCCTTTTTTATTTTCTTCTTTCTTTCTGGGTCTTTAAAAACTTTATCTGCAAATATTACTACAAATGTATAGTTTTCTAGCTGTTGTGGCTGTTTTGATAATATTAAATCCTCTACATTATTTAATAATTCTTCTGCATCATTTGTAGCTTCTTCAAATACTTCATTTATTTCACTTTGCTCTAAATTTTCCCATATTCCCCTTGTATATAAAGCTATTATATCTCCATCTAATAGCTTTATTTTTTTAGATATAAATGGTTTGAAATTTTTTTCTTTTCCTAAATATGAATATAAGTTATTTCTCTCTTCATGTCTGCTTATTACGTCTTTAGAAAGTCTATCCTCTTTAATAATATCATCTGCCAAAGACATATCTTCGCTTTCTTTTTTTAAAAGCCCACCTCTATATAATCTAAATCTTGTATTACCTAAATGACCATATCTTATTTTTTCATAATTAGATACTACTACAGTTATTGATGCCTTTAATCTAATTTTGCTATCTACTTTTAAAAATTCTCTATTGGCTTCTTTTAAATATGATTTTATTCCATTTTTACTTATAGATGGGTTTTCCTGAAATTTTAAAATAACACTTTGTATAGCAAGTTTTGCTGCTTCACAATCCATTGTATCATTTATTCCATCTGCTATTACATAACAAGCATATTTATCTAACTCTACAAAACCGAAATAATCACTATTTATAAGTTCACTTCCTGCTTCCGATATAAATTTTGTATTAAAACTACTATTTTGTTTTCTCATATCAAACCTCATCTTTTTATTTATTTTTTAATTTACTTGTATCAACATAATGCTAGCATTATCCTTATTATCTTTTTCACTAATATTTATTTTTTCTATTATGTTAAAAGCTGTTTTTTGTATATTAATTCTATTAGCAATTTCTCTTTCTATTTCTTTCCAGCTTAAAAATTCGTATACTCCATCACTAATTAATGCTACTACATCTTTATATTTTAAACTTATCGGTTCATCAAAAAACTCTATGTTTTTAAAACCATCTTGTCCTACATAATTGTACAATCTTTTTTCTTCTAATAAAGATATTGCACTTTGTCTTGTAAGTTTTCCTGTTTTATATTTATCTTCTGCTAGCATATTTATTGTATGCCCTATACTTATTGGTATTAAATCTCCATTTCTAAATACTGCTATTTTTATATTGCCTACAAGAGAATAAAAAAGCATATCATTTCTTATTAATATAGATGCTACACAAGCTCCACATCTATCATCATCTAATACTTTTAATATTTCTTTATTTGCTAAATTAAATGCTTTTTGAAAAAAGTAATTTGGATTATCAAATGCATTAAATTGCTCAAATAATTCTATAAATGTATTAACTGCTATTTGGCTAGATATTTTACCACCAAATTTTTTGCCCATTCCATCTGCTAAAACTGCTAAAAAACCATTATCACTTTCTATAAAGTTGTAGTTATCTTCTTGTATTTCCCTATTACCTATTGTCATACTTGCCCCAACTTCATATTTTTCTTTTGGTTTTCTATTTATATGTATTTTTATTCTAACTAAAATAAGTAATAATAATATTAAACATAAAACTATCATTACTAATATAGGTTGTTCTAAACTTAATATATTTTCCATATTTTCTCCCTATTATTTTTCTTCATCTGTCCACATAAACTTATCTCCACAAAATGGTACAAATAAAAATTTACTATTTCCTATTTCTATTACACTATCTTCACCTAATACTTCTGGCGCATATAAAGCATTATCATTAAGATATACTAATCCATTAGAATCCCCTGGAAGTAATACTGTTTCCTTATTTTTAGGATCGAATACTATTATTGCGTGATTTCTTCTTTCTATTTTATTATCTCCTAATATTTGTATATCCATATCATCTGCTCGTCCTATAAAGTTTTTACCTTCTCTTATTTTGTAGTCTTTGCCTCTTCTTGCTCCAGATATACAGACTATCCAACCACAAACTGGATTTTCTTCTTCTAAAAATAACATTTTTTCTATATCTTCATCTGTTTGATTAGTTTCTTGTTTTTCTTTTGTATTAGTTTCTATATTACAATATGGGCATATTGTCCCATATCTTCTACTTGAAAATAAATGTCCATTTTGACAACGTATTAAATTACTCATATAATATTTCTCCTGTTTTTTAATTAAATTGTTTTAATAAATAATCATTCTACTTCTAATTCTGTAAGTCCTAAATATATAATATCTCCTTTTTCTAACTTATATGGTTGTTCTGGTGATAATTTATATTTTTTATTTTCCATCTGTTTTTTTATACTTATACCATTTTTAGAATGCAAATCCTCTATATACCAACAACCATTTGAATAGTTTAAAACTGCGTGTTCTACATCTATCAACGTTGCATAAGCACAGTCATTTAAGTTTATATCTACTAAAGTTACATCATTGTACTGGTTTTTTCTATCTTTACCTATAATTAAAGAGGTTTTTCCATATAAATCCCATGATTTTATTACATTTCCTTGTTCATTTAAAAGATTTATTGTAGATAAACTATTTAATATATTAAAATTAGTTCTAATTTTATTTTTCATTATTATATATTGATTTTCTTCTGTATCTTTAAAAATAGCTAAATAAAAAAATGCAATAAATATAACTATGTTTATCAATATTACTAATATTTTTAATTCGAGATTATTTATATATAAAAAAGCAATACATATTATAGATAAAGATATAAGTACTATTATTAAATCAATTGCTTTTATTGTTCTCATTCTTATATTTTCTAACAAATCCTTTCTCCTTTCATATTTTTATTCTATTTAATTATTTCTTTTTAATATTCATATTTTTAATCCCCATAAAATTTTCAAACATATCTGTAAAATCCATAGGGTTTTTACCAATATTTTTATTATGTTTGTCACCTTTCATTCCAAAAGTTTGTTCAAATACACTAAAGCCATTAAATTGGTTAAATATATCTTCATTTATATTTCCTGTATTTTTATTATTAGATGTATTTTTACTATTTTCAAAGTTTTTAAAATTCCCCTGTAAATCTCTATCATATTTTAATCTACTTGTTTGGTCACTTAAAATTTCATAGGCTTTACTTATCTTTTTAAACATTTGTTCTGCTTTAACATCTCCAACATTAGCATCTGGATGATATTTTTTAGCAAGTTTTCTATATGCTTTTTTTAATTCTTCAGCTGTTACATTTTCAGATACTCCTAGTATTTTATAATAGTTTTCCATAAATTTCTCCTATTTTTTATAATTAATTATATATAAAAAAGGTATATCCTTTTAGGATATACCTTTTTGAATACAAAATATTCAAAAATAAATTGGTGGTAAATTTTATACACCCGCTGGATATCCACCTTCTACTTTTATATTAGATATTTTGTCTTTTTTCTGTTTTACTAAAAGTGTAAATAATCCTGTACCTTCTTTATCTCCAAAATCTTCTATATAATCTACAACAAACGCATTAGGAAATGTATATTTTCTTACTACTACACCTGCTGCTATATGTTCTATTTCAAGTGTTCTATAACAATCTGCCTTTTCTGCTGGTACAACTGCCCATTCTGCCATACCTCTTGTGCTATCAAATAAGTTATCTTCAACAGCTGTTAATATTTTACCTTTTATTACTATACTAGAACCAACATCTTTTGTTCTTGCGTCACTATCTTGAGGTATATCTGAACTAAATATTACACTTTTTACACATTCTTTTGCTATTTCAAATTCTTCTCCACCTGTATTTGTTTTTATAGTTACTCTAAATGACATAATTTTCTATCTCCCTTCTCTATTATTCTTCATCAAATCCACCGTTTATTTCTACTTTGGAATTTTCATCTTTTTTCTGTTTCATATGTATGTAAAATGTACCTACACCTGTTTCATCATCTAATTCTTCTGTATATTCCATTATAAATGCTTCTGGTAAAATATATTTTCTTACTACTTTACTTGCTGCTATTACTTGTATTTCTGCATTTCTATAACAATGATCTATTTCTGATGGTACTTGTGACCATTTTGCAAGTTTGATTGTATGGTCATCACTTTCTGCTCCTAATTTATAAAGCATTTTCCCTTTCATTTTTACAGAAATACCAAAATCTGTTGCTCTTGCATTTGAATCATTAGGAGAATCTGATATAAAGTCTACATCTAATATTGCTCTCTCATCAAAAATTATTTCTTCTCCTCCACCTGTTACTTTTAATCTAAATCCCATTTTATGTCCTCCTTTTTATTAATTATTAATTATTATTTATAATTTTATTATTATGCTCTTATAGCAGAGCTAAGCTTATTTATTTCAACTTCAAGATTTTTAACATTTCCATTAAATGTTATATCTAATGTACAAATATTATTAACATCATCTATAGAATAGTTAATATCATCACCTTTGCCTACAATAGCATTAATAAATTCTCTTTTTGTTCCCCAAATACTTTTTTGTGATTGTGGATTATTAGAGAAAAATCCTACTATATTATCTTGTTTAAAATCTCCAGTTGAATGTCTTAATACTCTCTCTATATATGTAGTTACTTGTGTTTTATATATTGGTTCATACATATTGTCTTCATTTACAAGTAAGTTTCTAGCTTTGTATACCATTACTCTAGTTACTTCTTGTCCATCTATTATTGCATTTTCAGATGAAAATACAAAACCAAAACTTCTTCTATTAATATCATCTTTAATTGTATTTGTAAATCCTGTTATTTCTTTTGCCATACTTGTGTATACTTTTAAAGAGTTATCTCCAGATTCTATATCAAATCTTACCCCTGGTAATTTTGGATCTACATTTCTTTTAAATACAGATTTTAAA
The DNA here is from genome assembly GCA_944383305.1 of uncultured Clostridia bacterium. Classification (GTDB taxonomy): domain Bacteria; phylum Bacillota; class Clostridia; order Lachnospirales; family CAG-274; genus Tyzzerella. The sequence goes on from CALWOZ010000056.1 coordinate 6,235, forward strand.
TACTCTGGACATTGATAGCTACCTACTAAACCAGCTGCTATATAAGACGCTCCAACATATACTCCTTCTATCCAAAGCTTCATTATGTCTTCTTTTTCTTTTGAAAGCTCTGCTATATTTTCCTCTGTCAATACCATCTTAGAATCTAATACTACACCTGATTTATCTTTAGGTATAATTGTAAAGTTTGGTACACAAGGTATTGCATATTCGCTAAAAGGCTTACCTATTAAGCTTGAACAACGTTCTTCAAATTTTTCTATACCTTCTGTTGCCATATAGTTAAATGTTGTTTTATCTCCTGTTTCATAAGAGAAGAAACCTTGTATACCATAGTCTTTAAATACATCTAATATTCTAGCTAAAGATTCTACACTATTTACATCTGTCTTTTCTTTAACTTCATTTCCTTTAAATCTTTCTCGTGTAAGCTTCATTTTAGAATTTTGCTCTAAGGATATATTAGGTATAACACCATACCATATAGTATTATTAAAATCATTTTTAGCATTTACTGTATTTAGATAAGTTATTAATCTTGGTATGTTATTACTTTTTGCAAACATTTCATTTGTTGTATTTGTTATTAATAAACTTGGTTTCATACCTTTTAACTTTTTAGGATACTGTTCAAAAAATGCCCATACACCTAATATTTTTTCTATTAAAGGTTTAGCCATTTTTATAAAATCATCTTTTGCTGTTTTATAAAATTGAAGATATGAGTTATAATTTTGTACTTCTTTTGCTATATCTATGTCTGTTACCATTGTTGAGGCAAGAGGACAAAATGTTCTTGATACAAGTGCTTTTACATAATCATTACTATCTTCGTTTATAGCCTCATAATCTTCTTCTAATGCTTGTATTAAACCTTTATTAACATTATCATCTACTGTTGCTATTGCAGTAGCTTCTGCTTTTGGTGCTTCTAATATTTTTAACTCACCATCTTCACCCATAGATAAAACGCCCAATGCAAGTGGAGTTTTATCTTCTTCTTGTCCACTTCCTAATAAAAGTCGTGTTTTTATATCTTCAATAGCAAGTGGTAACATAGCCATTACATTGTTATAGTTTGTACTAGCTTCTTCAAACATAGCATTTAATTTATCTGCTACATCTAATTTTTTAGGGTCTCCATCTTCTAATGCTACATATTCTCCATAAACATATTGTAGTTCTTTTCTATTTTGGCGAATATCATCCATAACTTTTTTAGGAGATATTAAGTCTGTTAAATTTTCAAATTTAAAATCTACATTTATGATACCTTGTGCTCTTTTTGTATCTATTAAAGTCATAAGCATTTTTAAGAAATCATTGCTATTATTCAAATGGATTTCTGTAAGCATTTCCTCTGGTATACTTTCTGGTTTTTTAAGGGTATACATAACTCTCTGATTATTTGCGTTAAAAAAAGAGTAAACAACTGGGTCAAATTTTTCAAGAAATTCATCAAAATTTCTAACAAGTAAATTTTCATTTATTTCTTTTATTTTTTCATCACTTAAGCTATCTATCCCTTTTGTATCCCCCACTAACGTTATTAAATCTAACTTTTCTGGATTTATTTCTTCCATTAAAATAGTTCTGTTTGTTTGATTTATATTAGCCATTTTGTCAACTCCCATCTTTATTGTATTGTAAACTATATTCTAAATATAACTATTTATTTCGCTAGGTTTTAAACTTTTATAATGTAATTCAAGTTCTGTAACTTCATCTTCAAGAATAATACTCAATTTTTCATTAAAATTTATATTAACGCTTTTTTCAAAAGTTACTAAACTTCCATTTTTTATTATTGTTGCATATGAATTATTAGTCAAATTTAAACTTTTATTTGCTGATGGTTCAAATATTATATTTTGAGAACTATCATCTCCAATATCTATTTTACAAGCATTTAATATTTCTTTTAAAGTTATTTTTTGATTTGTTTCTTTTCTTTGAAGATTAAATGTTTGTGGTGCTATATCGTTACCATCTTTTGTATTTATTATATATATGTTTAATTTTCCTGAATATGTATAAGGATTTTTAGGTTTAAATAATGACTTTTCTCTCTCTTCTTTAATTTTTTGTTGCCTTATTAGTTCTCTTTTTCTATTATCTAAGTTTTTGAATATAATTAATATTATAGATAAGACTAATATTAATAGTATTATATACAAAGGTAAATATTTATAATCTTTTTTACTTTCTGTCAAAGTTTTATTTATTTCTGCTTTATCTAATTTTATATTTGTAAATTCTAAATTTAAAAAATTTTGTTCAAATTCTTCTAAGTTTAAACTTATAGTCAAATTTTCATCTAAATTTAATACATCTAGAGATATAACTATTTTTTGATTTTCTATTATTCCTTCATATATATTATCATTTACTTTTACCTCTAAAATTTTATTATTATAGTAATCATCATTAAATATATTTCCTCTTTTATTATTCAAATATATATTTAACTTAGCTTTTACTGTGTTATCTTCATAATAATATTTTTCTATTTCACTATTTATATTTACTATATATTCCTGCAGTAAATAAGCCTCTATATCTCCTTTAGAATTAAACTTTAAACTTATATTTTGTTCATAAGGATTGTTGATTTCTACAATAGCAAATTTATTTCCATTTATAACATTAGCACTTTCAGATTTACAATTTACATTTATATTATTAATCGTATCTTTAGAAGATACTAATATTTTAACCTTATCTAAATTTATTGTTGGTAGTTTCATATCTATTTCACCATTAGATGTATTACCTATACCAACTAAACTTTTTTTAATTTTAAACTTATTAAATAAAATTTCATTAGATACTTCATCTAGTTTCAAAACATTTTCGCATTTAAAAATTTGTCCATTTGTTTGATTGCTTGCATCTAATATATTATGTTTTTGTCCATCTTCTGTAAGGTTTCCTAATGCTATTGTATCTATTATAATATTTTTTTCTTTAGAAATATTTAAGGCACTTTTAAATTTTTCGTTAGATTGATTAGTTAGGTTTTCATTTTGTAAAACTATCTCTCCATCTGAAATCATTATTATATTTTTATAAATAGAATTTTCACTAAACATATTTAATGCAAATTCTAGTGCTTCTCCAGCATTTGTATATCCTGCATATTTTGTTCTATCTAATATGCTATTTAGATATGACAAATCATCACTAATATTTGCATAATCAACTATATTCGTATTATATACAATAACTCCAATTTTATATTCTGATGTTAAAAAATTGGATATTTTTTTTATTTCATCTAAAACAATTTTTTCTTTATCAAAACTTTTCATAGAATTGCTTGCATCTATAACAAATACAACTTCTTTTTCTATATTACTAGCATTTACAATACTAAAATTAAAAAAAACAATTATTACTATAATTATAATCTTGAAAAAAAACTTTTTCATTATTTTCTCCCTATTGTAAATAACTTAAATATTATTTAATTTTAATACTAAAAATATAAATAATATAAATTTATTAAATAAATTTATATTATTTATATTTTGTAGAGTTCTTTATTTTACCTAAAATCAACATTATTGCATTACATAGTAGAGAAATAGCGATACATAAAGAAAAATTTATTTTTTTTAGTATTAAAAATATGGATAATATTAATATTATTATGAATAAATTTCTTAAAGTCCTTTTTGTATATACTTCTATTTCTATGTTATCTAATGGCTTATTTTTATCTTCAACAGGTGCTAATAATACGATTATAAAACCAGCTATAATTGTTAATAGTATTATTAATATACTATTTGCTAACAAATCTATATTTAAAATTAATAATACACTTATCAACATTATTAATGAAAATATATAACACCTAAACTGTGTTTTTGAATGATACCCTCCAGCATAGATTCTAATAGGAATATATGTTAATGTAAATAATATAGCCTCAAATAACATTTTGAAAATAATACCTATGATTATCATTGAAAATATATTTAATATATATGCAATAAGCTGTTCTAAAGCACAAATAAACAATTCTTTCTCTTCTTTTAAAATTAGTCCTTTATCAATAAATAAATCGATTATTTTTTCAGACATATTTTTAGATTAAAACTTTCTATATTTTTTAGCATTTTCTGGTAATTTATGTTGATATGTCAATGCAAAACAAGCTGAATTTACATTTAATGTTGCTACCTTTTTTAATGAATTTACTGTTGATTGTAATACATATTCTTTTATATTTTTCATATTTTCACCACCTTTTTACATTTTATTTAAATTAATTATATTTTATTGCATATAAATTTTCAATATAATAAGGATAAACAGTTATTTTTAAAGGACAAAATGTAAAAATTTTATATAAATAACAAAATTTCTACTATAAAAATATCATCTTTATAATTATATAATAACTCTCCATTATATTTTTTTACAAAATTATATATATTTTCCATTCCTATTCCGTATTCAAATTTATTATTTTTTGTGCTAATTAACTTATTATTTTTAATTTTTATATTTCTATCAAATCTATTTGATATTGTTATAAATAATTTATTTAGTTTATACTTTATTTCTAAATCTATAAATCTATTATGTTCTATTTTTTCATTAGCTTCTATTGCATTTTGTATGAGATTTCCTAATATAGAAACTATATAAAATTCTGATATATTTATATCATATGGAACATTAGCCAATACATTTATATTTATTGACTTATTAGATGCCTCATTTAATTTAAAATTAACTATGTTATCTATGTTATAATTTCCTGTTTCAATAAACTTTTTATCACTATTTTCTTGTAATTTAGAAATATCATCTATATAATTTATAGCACTTTTGTATTCTTTATTAATTATAAGTTTTTTGGTGTGTATCAAATGATATTTAAAGTCGTGATTAAGTTTTCTTGTTATATCTATATATTTTTTAGTATTTTTAAACTGTTCTTCATATAACTTATTTTCTTTTTCTAAAATTTTATTTTTCATATCTTTTTCTATTGCTTCAAAAATAAAATTATATAAAAGATATATACTTATATTTATCATTACTATTATTGATATAAAAATTATATAATATATAAGATTATAATTTGATATATTTATAAAAATAATATTTAGTATTATACTAGATGTTGGAACTAATACTAATGACAGCCATACTATATTATTTAATGATTTAACTTTGTTTATTATCTTTAATAAAGTAATAAATCTTAATGTTACTGCATAACAAATATTTTCTATTATAAATGGTATAATAGAACTATATTTAAATATATTTACAGTTGCTATATGTATCTTTTCTACTATCAAAGCAACCAAAACATTTATAATATATAAAATAAAGTATAAGTTAAATAATAATATTATTCTATTTTTCATATTTATACTATAATTAAATAGTATTAAAAATAATACTGTTATATTAGCAATTATTATAACATTTGGTGTAAATGAACATATGTATAATGTGGATATAATTAAATAATATATAATATATGTACCTATTTCTAAATATTTATTTTTTATATTATCATATAAGAGTTTATGTATACTTTTATATACTAAAAATACATTTATAGCATTAAATATCATATATGTAATATAATAGTTTTTCATTTCATATCCCTTTCATAGCTCAATATCATCTCTTTTAAATATTTAATCTTATATCTACTAATAGGAATTTTTTGTTGATTAAATAAAATAATATCATTTTTTTCTATTTTAGAAATATATTCTATATTAACTATATAACTTTTATGTTGTTGTATAAATATTTGAGAATTAAGACTATCCATAACTTGCTTTAATGTAGAATAAAATTTATCTTCTCTACCATCTATTGTATATATTTTTACAATGTTTCTATAGCTTTCAAAATATAAAATATCTGTTAATAAAACTTTATTTATTTTCCTATTAATAGTGTATATAAACTCTTTTTTTGTAAAATTTATTACTTTTAAAACATTACTTATAGACTTTTCTATTTTTTCTATTTTTAATGGCTTAAATATAAAATCAGTAGGCATAGTATCATATGCATCCAAAGCATAATTAGTATGAGATGATACATATATAATTTTAGTTAAATAATTATTAATATTTTCTCTCAATTTATTACCTATATCTATACCTAATATTCCATTTAATTCTATATCTAAAAATATAATATCAAATATTTCATCTTTTAAAATTTTTTCTAAGGTTTTTCCACATTCAAAAGTTTTTATATTAAAATAGTAGCCATGCATTTTCCCATAATTTATTATTACTTCTTTTAGCGTATTTATAATGTTTTTATCATCATCGCATATAGCTATTTTTATCATAAAATTATACCTCTCTAATTGTAGCTTTATTATGTAATAATACATAAAACTCAGCTTCTGTTTTATTTAGCCATAAATTTACTACTTTGTAATATTCAAAATTTAATTATTATATTATCTATATTTTTTAATTAATATAATAGCATTAAATGCCTTATTCTATTAAATTTTAGTATATTCTACTATAAATAGTATAGCATTTCTGGAAAAAATATTTTCTAGAAATGCTATACTATTTATATCATCTTATATTAAACTTTGTTTTATTAATTTTATATAAGTCATTCTATTTATATTATTAAATTAATTCTTTTATTTTAATCAAACTTTTTATTATTTATTATAAAATTATACAAAAAAATTGTATAATTTTTAAATTTTATTAATTTTTTATCCTATATTAAAGACAATATACAGTCGTTTCAATTATATAGTTTTATTATTATAGATATAAAATATATTTATTTAAGAAGATATTTCTATCTCCATATGCTTAATATAAGTTAATAGCATTTATTTTTAAATTTAAGTATCCTCTTATAAATATTATTCTTTTATTTGTCCTGATTTTTCTATTTTTATTATTCCACCATTTAAACAAGGTAATATACTATTATCTAATAGTGCTATTTCTCCTTGTATTTTATGATTTTTATTTGCTAATTGCCATTTTAGTAATATTGCTGGGGTACAAGGTAATGGTGGAGAACTCCTTGTACAGTTACAAAAATTTGTTATATTTACTCCAACAACATTGTCTGATATTACAGCTTGTGCTTCTCCATTTATTAAAGCATTTTTTGTTTTAGGAACTATTAAATTTGATTTACAAGTTCCTAATGTACAATATAATGTTGCTCCATTTCTTATACTCTTTTCCATTTTTCACAATTCCTACCTTTACTTAAATTCATAATAATACTATATATAATTACAAATATTTTATTAAATTATAATACTCTATTAAAAATTATCCATTTTATATAAAATCTATAAGCATTATTATATGATTTATATTTTTAATATATTATCTATATATTATAACTTTCATAAAACATAAAATATTGTTGTGTTTATAATATTATATTTAATATAATTAAATATATAAATGATTACAATATATATTCTTTATATATTGTATATAAAATTTCAAAAACAAATATTTATTGATTTTTATTTCCATTATATAACATATTGTTTTATAAATCAAGATAATTATATTTAATTATGTTATTTTTCTGTTGAGGTATAATACATAGGTAACAAAAAAATATAAAAAAAGATTTCCCTTTGTGGTATAGTAAATTGGAAACAAAAACTACAAAGGAGAAATCATATATATGATACCACAAATAAAGTATTATCGTCAACGTTTTATTAAA
>CALWOZ010000057.1 GCA_944383305.1 uncultured Clostridia bacterium
CTTTAGAGGCTTACAACAAGAAAAAAGCCCTTATAGGGCTTGAGCAAACCACCCGTTTAACGGGTGGTTTTGATTTAAAATATTAACCCAATTTTTAATTATTTGATTTATATATGATGAAAATGTCTTTTTATTAACATTTTCGTTAGTTAATATATTAACTTGAGATACAAGATTATCGTTTATATATATATTTGCAACACCAACTTTTTGGTCTTTTTGTACAGGAGCCTCTAAAGTTTTTATATAATCTAATTTTATAGATATATTTTCTTTTTCATCTTTAGATATAGGTAAACTTATATCATTTTCATAATATAAAGAAATATTATCTTTAGTACCTTTTTTTATAGATATAGTTTCTAGACAGTCTTCTTTAGATAATATCTTTTCATAAAAAAAATTTTTAAATCCATAGTTTAATATATTTTTTGTATCTATCCATTTTTGCTCTTTGCCTTTTTGTCCCCAGCCACTTGCTAAAACAACAGATATAAGCGTCATATCATTTTGTGTGGCAGAGCCAACAAAGCAGTGACCAGCCTTACCTGTATATCCAGTTTTAACTCCATTAGCACCATCAAATTCAGATAAAAGTATATTTTTATTTGTTATATTATAGCTAGATAAATTAGTTTTAAAAGACACTTGTCTTGTATTAATAATATCCATAAACTCTTTGTTGTTAAGAGCATATCTTGTGATTAAAGCCATATCATAAGCCGTAGAATGATGGTCTAAAGAGTCTAATCCATTAGGGGTTCTAAATACAGTATCTTTTGCTCCAATTTCTTTAGCTTTATTTGTCATAGCATTACAAAATGTTTCTACATCTTTACTAATATGTTCAGCTATTGCCACAGCTGCATCGTTAGATGATTGTAACATAAGGGCATATAGTAATTCTTTTAACTTTATTTCTTCATTTTCTTTTAAAAACATTTTTACTGGTGGTGCTTTTATAGCATTTTTACTAACTTTGACTGTATCTTCTAAATTTCCATTTTCAATAGCTAATATAGCAGTCATTATCTTAGTCGTACTAGCCATAGCTAATGGTTCATTTTCATTTTTGGCAAAGAGTACACGGCCTGTTTTATAATCCATTAATATAGCACTTTGTGCATCTACATTAGGTGTAGTATTATCAGTTGCAAAAACTATATTAGTAAGAAATATAAAAAAAACTAAGAAAAATATTATAAATTTTTTCATTTTGCTAACTCCTTTAATAAATTTATAAAAGTATTTTTCCCAGTTTTTATATTATTATTACAATTCATACTTTTAAATGTAAAGTATTAAAACATTAAGTTAAAAAGAAATATCCTAAAACTATTATACCAAGTATTATTCTATAATATCCAAATGCTTTAAAATTATTAGTTTTAATATAGTTTACTAAAAATTTAATAGCAAATATAGATACAACAAAAGAAACAATCGTACCAGCTAATAAAACTTGAGCCTCTAGTGTAGACCATTCAAATCCAAATTTTAATATTTTTAAAAGACTAGCACCTAACATAACAGGGATTGCTAAGAAAAAGGTAAATTCAGTAGCCACCATTCTAGACGTACCTATAAGCATAGCACCTACTATTGTAGCACCAGAACGTGAAGTACCCGGAATTAAAGCTAAAACTTGAAAAAGACCAATCATAAAAGCAGTCCTATAAGATAGGGCATTTAATGTATTTATTTTAAAAGATTTATCTTTGTGTATATTTTCTATGTAAATAAATAACACACCATATATAATTAACATAGTAGCAACTGTTTGATAATTATAAAATAAAGCATCTATTTTATCATCAAATAAAAGACCAATCACACCAGCTGGTATACAAGCAAATATAACTTTAAACCAAAGTATAAAGGTCTGATGCTTTTGTCTTTTGGTTTTACTAGGTGCAAATGGATTTAGCTTATTAAAATATATAAAAATTACTGCTAATATAGCACCTAATTGTATAACTACAAAAAACATTTCCTTAAAGCTATCACTTAGATTAAGTTGTAAAACTTGTTCTACTAAAATCATATGTCCTGTGCTACTAATAGGTAACCATTCTGTAATACCTTCTACAATACCTAAAAATATAGCTTTAAAAATTTCTATTAGATTTTGCATAATCTACCTCCTTTATAAAAACATAGTAGTTTTAATAATTTTAATTAAGCTATAACTTTATTTTTCAAGATAAAATTGAGTTAAAACTTTCCTAATTTTAAATTATACAATAAATTTTATTATATTTCAAATATTTATATAACTATTTTTGATTTATATAAATTATGATAATATTTAAAATAAGTATTGACAAAAAAATGTTATAAGTCAATAATATAATTAATAGGTTATTTTATCAAATAATTAAATTAACAACAAAATGATGTAGAATAAGGTGATATAATGGATAATAAATATATAACTTTACCTTTAATTGCTATAAAAGATACGGTTATATTAAAAGGTGAGATAGTCACACTAGATATATCTAAAAAGAAGTCTATGTATGCTTTAGAATATGCACTAGATGAAGAAAAGGACATATTTTTTACTTTAGAAAAAAATAGTAAAAAACAAATTTTTAATGATATAGGTATTATTGGTAAAATTAAAGAATATAGTGATGTAATACCTTCTATAAGAAGAGTTGTAATAGAGGGGACTAAAGTAGCTAAGATAGAAAAATTGTTAAATAAAACTCCTTTTTTTAAAGTAAATTTATCTATTATAGAAGACACAAATGATTTAATAGATGAAGAAAAACAGGCTTTTTTAGAAATTTTAAAAGATATATTTGCAGAATATGCAAAACTAAGAGGCAATTTTATGCCAGATATATTAATGGATATTTTATCTACAAATGATGTAGAAGATATATATTATAAAATATTAAATTTAGTAGATATAGACAACAAAGAAAAGCTAATTATTTTACAAACTAAATCTTTAAAAGAAAAACTTGAAATATTTATAACAGCATTATCTAAAAGTATTAAAGTTTTAGAAATAGAAAATAAAATATTAAATAAAACTAGAGTTAATATAGATAAAACTCAAAGAGAATATTATTTAAAACAACAGTTAAACACTATAAAAAATGAATTAAATGAAAATTATAATTATAATGAAGATGATAGTGACATAGAAGAATATAAAAAAATAATATCTAAAAAAAATATACCTATTTATGCTAAAGAAAAAATAGAAAAAGAGATAAATAGATTATCTAAAATAAACACATCTTCTGCTGAATATACAGTATGTAATGATTACATAAATTTTGCTATAAATTTACCGTGGGAACAATCGTCCAATATAAATAAAAATATATTGGACATAGAAAAATCCCTTGAAAAAGAACATTTTGGTTTAGAAGATGTAAAACAGCGTATAGTAGAACATATAGCTGTTATGCAATCTACAGATAATGTTAATACTCCTATAATTTGTCTTTTAGGTCCACCAGGTGTGGGTAAAACGTCAATAGCTAAAAGTATAGCTAATGCACTTAATATAAAATATATAAGAATAGCCTTAGGTGGAATAAAAGATGAAGCTGAGATAAGAGGGCATAGAAAGACTTATGTAGGAGCTATGTCAGGGAGAATAATAAAAGCTATAAATGAAACTAAAACTAATAATCCTTTAATTTTATTAGATGAAATAGACAAATTATCAACAGATTTTAGAGGGGACCCATCAGCAGCTTTATTAGAAGTTTTAGACAATGAACAAAATAATGAATTTAAAGATAATTATTTAGAAATACCATTTGATATATCAAAAGTATTTTTTATATGTACAGCAAATGATATTTCTAAAATACCATCTCCGCTAAGAGATAGACTGGAGATAATACAATTATCTAGCTATACAACAGAAGAAAAGGAAATAATAGCAAACAAATTTTTAATACCAAAACAACTTAAAAACCACAATTTAACTAAATCTAACTTAAAAATAAATAAGACTATTATTAAAAAAATAATAACAGAATATACAAGAGAAACAGGAGTAAGACAGTTAGAAAGAAATATAGCTACTTTATGCAGAAAAGTAGTAAAATTAAGGTTAGAAAATAATAAAGAAGATATAACTATATCTAATAAAAATTTGTTAGAATTTTTAGGTCCACCTAAATATAAAAAGGATATTTTAGATAAAAAAGATATGATAGGCTGTGTAAATGGACTTGCGTGGACTAGCGTTGGAGGAACTACTTTAAATATAGAGGTATCTATAATGGAGGGAAGTGGTAAAATATTAATAACTGGAAATGTAGGCAAAGTTATGAATGAATCTGCTCAAACAGCATTAAGTTATGTAAGGGCTAACTATAAAAAGTATAGCTTATTTAAAGATTTTTATAAATCTAATGATATTCACATACATATACCAGAAGGAGCCGTACCTAAAGATGGACCATCAGCTGGTATAACTATAGCTACAGCAATAATTTCAGCCTTAACCAATAAAAAAGTTAATAAAAATGTAGCTATGACAGGAGAGATAACCTTAAGAGGCAACGTTTTAGCTATTGGTGGTCTTAAAGAAAAGATATTAGCAGCTAAAAGAATAGGTATAAAAACTATAATCATACCAAAAGATAATAAATATGAATTAGAAAATATGCCTTTATATGTGAAAGAAGGTGTTAATATAGTTAATGTTAGCCATATAGAGCAAGTATTAAATGAAACTTTATTAGATTAAGGAGAAAAAATTTATGAATGTAAATAATGTAGAATTAACGGCTGTTTGTGGGCGAAAGGACCAATATCCTAATACAGAATTACCAGAGATAGCTTTTGTAGGTAAATCTAATGTGGGAAAGTCCTCTCTTATAAACTGTATGGTAAATAGAAAATCACTAGCAAGAACAAGCCAAAATCCCGGTAAAACAAGAACTATAAATTTTTATAATGTAGAAGATATAGTGCATTTTGTTGATTTACCAGGATATGGATATGCTAGAGCCTCTAAGTCAGAAATAGCCAAGTGGGGCAAGATGATAGAAGAATATCTATTAGAAAGACCTCAATTAAAATCTATTATATTACTTATAGACATAAGACACGAACCTAGCCAAAATGATAAACTTATGTATGACTGGTTAAAACATTATGGATATAAAATAATAATTGTTACTACTAAAAGTGATAAGCTTAAAAGAAGTCAAATAAATAAGCATATATCTATTATTAGCAAAAGTCTTAAACTTGATAAAGAAGATATTTTAATTCCATTTTCTAGTGAAACTAGAGATGGCAGAGATAAGCTTTGGGACATAATAAAAAGTGTTATAGAGTAGGAGGGATATTATGACAAAAAAAGGTAATAATATTATTGGTATATTATTTATAGTTTTAGTTGTTTGTATTTTAGTTGGATTTTTTGCTATTTCTATGATTAAAAATAAAGATACAGCAGGATATTTTAATAAAAATGATAACGTAGTAGCAGAATCAATATATGAAAAAGTAATGGGCATAAGTGAAGAAAATTATCCTATAACACCTGAAGAGGTGGTTACATTATATACTGAAGCATACAAACTTTTATATGGAGATAAAATAAAAGATACTTCAATAGTTCCTAATATATTAGAAAAACAGAGAATTTTGCTATCCGATGAAATTTTAACAAATAATCCAATAGAAGAACAAGAAAAAAATGTTTTATCTAGTATGGAAAATATAAAAAATAATAAAGTTAGATTAACAAGTGTAGATGTAAAGCCTGTTATGTATGACCCAGGAGATTCTAATGTAGCATATGTTAAAGTAGATAAAAAAGATAATCTTTTTCAAACATATTATTATCTTTATTATTTAGAACGTCAACCAGATGAAAAGTGGAAAATAACAGGTTGGTATAATACAGATGAAAACTATAATATTATTGAACAAGAATAATAAATATATTCACTAAAAAACCCCCTCTTTTATTGTTATAAAAGAGGGGGTTTTTTATAATATTTATAATTTATATAACATATAATTTATAATCTTATAATATTATGGAGGAAAATATGAGTAGAAGTTCATATTATAGAAAAAGTAAAAGATATAAGAAAAAGAATGATAAAAATATATTAAAATATATAATAATATTAATTATATTAGTATTAGTATCAATTATATTTATAATTAATAAATCTAATGATAATAGTCTAAATATTTCTTTAAATAATATTTCTGCCTTTAAATTATCATCAGAAAATATAATTAAACTAGAGCAGATAGCTAAAAAATATAATATAGACTTTGCTCAAATGCTTACATATTATGCCTTAGAAAATAACTTTTTTGATGAAAAAAATTTAAACTTATCAAACATAGAACAAGACTTTATTATTAATTATGATACTATAAAAAATAAATATAGTAAAAAAAGTGTAGAGCCATACTATAATTTAATAAAAAATATTTTAGATGATATAAAAATGTTTCCTATATCACTTGAATATAGTGAAAAATACATTTATGGAGATAGCTATGGAGCAGAAAGAACATATGGTGGTAAAAGAATACATACAGGTACAGACATTATGGACAGAGAAAATATAGCTGGTAGAATACCTATAATAAGTATGACAAATGGAGTAGTGGAAAATATAGGGTGATTAAGTGACATAATAAGACTTAATTAAAGTATTATAATATTAAGTTTTATATAATATTTAATAGTAATTTTTATTATATAATTTTAATAAAAATATATAAAAGTAAATTAAGGGGGAATAAATATAGATAAATTTAAAACAAGTCTTTATTTAAGATTATCTAAAGAAGATGAAAAAAGTAGTGAAAGTGAAAGTATTATAAATCAAAAAATAATGCTTACAGAATTTGTAAACAATAGAGAAGATTTAGAATTAGTATCTATTAGAATTGACGATGGATATTCAGGAGGTAATTTTGATAGACCTGCTTTTAAAGAATTAATGGAAGATATAAGAAATAGAAAAATTAACTGTATTGTAGTAAAAGATTTCTCAAGGTTTGGGAGAGATTTTATTGAAGTTTCTAGATATTTAGAAGAAATATTTCCATTTATGAATGTGCGTTTTATATCTATAAATGATAATTATGATAGTATTAAAAGTGATAATAGTACAGATAGTTTAATAATACCTTTTAAAAATTTAATAAATGACTCATATGAAAGTGCTATAATAGGACATAATTAAAAAACCTTTAGATTTAAGGGATTTTAATTGTGTCCTATTTTTTTTATTATAAAAAATTTTACAAAGGAGCTGGTTAAAATGAGCAAAGTTATAGCCATTGTTAATGAAAAAGGTGGAGTTGGTAAAACAACAACTGCAATCAATATGGCATATTTACTAGGTAAGCAAAATAAAAAAGTTTTATTAATAGATTTTGATGGACAAGCTAATTCTACAATGATAATGGGAGATAAAAATCCTAACGAGATAGAGATAACGATTTCAACTTTAATAAATAAAATTATAATGAAAGAAAATTTGCCACCAAAAGAAGATTACATAATAAAAAATAAAGATATTGACTTAATACCTTCAAATTCAAATCTTTTTACACTTGAGAGAAACTTATGTAATATAAATTTTAGAGAGTATATATTGCAAAGTTTTATAGATGAAATTAAAAAAGATTATGATTATATCATTATTGATTAAGCATCGCAAAAGATATGCGACCATATCGCAGATATGGCTTTTGCTTTTAAAAGCAAAAGTGCTTGAATTTATGCCACAAATTGGTACACCTATGATAAATGTAATGATTGCTAGTGATAGTATAATTATACCTACTCAATCAGAAATATTATCAGCTAAAGGTTTAGCAGAATTAATAAAGCACTATTTAAGCATAAAAGATATAAATAAAAATTTGAAGATAGACGGAATACTTATAACAATGGATAGTAAGAAAACGATTGCATCTAAAGAAGTTAAAAAAGTGCTAGAAGAAAGTTTTGGAGAACATATAAATATTTTTCAAAATGTTATACCAAGAAGCACAAAAGTTTCAGAGGCAAATATTCACAAAAAAACAATATGTGAATATTTGCCAACAAATGCAGTATCTAAAGCATATGAATATTTTTTACAAGAGGTGCTAAAAAATGAGTAATGATAAAATTAAAATAGAAAGTTTTGATGATTTATTAAGTTTTAAGCCAAAACAAATAAAAGAAACAGAAAAAATTGAAATAGAAAAACTTAAACCTTTTCCAAATCATAAGTTTAAGCTATACAAAGGCGAAAGACTTGAAAATATGGTTGAAAGTGTAAAAGAGTATGGAGTTATTTTGCCAATAGTTGTATGGAAAATGGACAATGACTACATTATATTAAGTGGGCATAATAGAGTTGAAGCTTGCAAAATTGCTGACATTACTGAAATTCCTTGTGTTATAAAAAATGATTTAACAATGGAAGAAGCTACTCTTATTGTAACTGAAACTAACTTAATGCAACGTTCTTTTAGTGATTTATCTCATTCTGAAAGAGCATATACCCTAGAACAACATTACAAAGCTTTAAAGTGTCAAGGTAAAAGAAATGATTTGCTACAAGAAATAGGCAGACTTATGAAAAATGATACAGAATACAACATAGAAAAAGTTGGCAATGAATATAACTTGTCTAAAAATACTGTTGCAAGGTATATGAGATTAGCTAAATTAATACCAAATCTATTAGAAAAAATTGATAATGAAAAATTACCATTGATTGTAGGGTATAACATTTCCTTTATAGAAGATAAGGAAATTCAAGAAAGAATAAATTTAATCTTAAATGAAGACATTAAAATAAATATTGAAAAAGCAGAAAAATTAAAAAATGCTTATAAAGATGATAAACTAACAGTAGATAACATAGAAGACTACTTGAAAAATGAAGAAAAGCCTAAAAGAACTAGAGCTAAATATAGTAAGATTAGTAAAAATATTATAGATAAATACTTTGATAAAAAATGCAAACAAGAAGAAATAGATGATACTATTAATAAAGCGTTAGAGCTATATTTTAGTCAAAATCAAGTGGCACAAATGTAACAAAAAAGTCTTGAAAGCCTTGAAAATGGCTAGATACACAACTTCTTCCCAAATTGGGAAGAAGTTAAAAAAGGAGGGATAATTATTAGTAAGGATAAAATTAAAGAGTTAGAACTAAAATATCAACAAGCAGTAGAGAACATAAAAACAATAGAAGATTTAAAAAGTTTGCTTAATACTGCAATAAAATTTAACAAATATCCTTTTGATAATATTGTACTTATCCATAACCAAAACCCAAATGCAGAGTTTTTAGCAACAATAGATATATGGAATAATAACGTTGGTAGACAAGTAAATAAAGGAACAAAAGGATTAGCAGTTTTAGAAATTGAAAATCCAAAACCTACATATAAATATTTATTTGAACTAAAAAATACAAATGGTAGTTATGCAAGTTATAAAAAGGTATTAGATTATAAATGGGAAGTAAAAGAAGAAGATAAACAACAACTATTAAAAAATCTAAACAAAACTTTGAAGGAAGATTATGAATTTTTAAGTGATTATTTATACAATAGATCATTAGAAAAAATAGCTAAAATAACTGAAGAATACGATTACTTTCAAAATATTGAAATAGATGAAAAAACTAAAAATAATGTGTATAACATATTAATTGAAAGTATATTCTATATGATATTTAAAAAATGTAATACTGATTTTCAATTTCCAAATAATTTAGACTTGGATAGTATAAAAAATGTTAAAGTATTTTCAAAAACAGGCAGTTTAATAACAGATGTTTCAAGAGAAATATTAAGGGAATTATTTATACAAGTAAAATTAATAGAAAAAGAAAAAGAACGTAAAGGAGAGTTACAAAATGGACGAGAAACTGAAAGAAGCAATGAAACAGGCAATAGCAGAAGGCAGAACGATGATAGAAACGACACCGACAGGTTGGGAGATAGAATACTTCGAGGACAAGGAAACAGGGCTATGGTATCCGATGTTAGAGCTATCGGAGGAAACGGAGATAGAGCCAAACCAATTATCTTATGGAATGATGTGGAAAGAGTACCTAATGGAGAACAAAAGGCACGAGATAACAACATTAGTGATGACAGGAAACCTGAACAAGAGAATGTTGGAGATACAAGAAATGGCAGAGAACTACAAGGACAAAATAGTGAAACAATTATTAGAGAAACAACCAATGCCACCATCAGACAAGACACTAGAGAGAGCATCATACCTAACACAGATACATCAGATAGCAGAGGAAATGACAATCAAGGATATAATCGAGCAAGTAGTATAGATAATATAGAAGAAACACAAGAGCCTAATAAAGATTTAGGCTCTTTTTCTATCGAAGAAAAGCCTAATACTATCAAAGAAATTATTAATCAAGAAACATCATCTTCTATCGAGCAAGATGAAGATTTAGAAGAAAAAATTAATAATGATATGATAGATTATATCAATAATTATATAGGTAAAGAAATAGATTTTCAAAATAATAAATATTTGATTTATCGAGTTAATGAAATTTTTAATGAAGTATCTTTAACTCTTGCAAATGGTGGGTATCCAATATTTAGAGTTGAAAGTATAGAAACTATATATAATGCTTTAAAAAGTCAAGAAATAGAAGAAAACTTTGAAGAAGAATATATTGACAAAGAACGCACTAAAGATTTTACAGACAATGAAATAACAGAAGATTTTACACTAGATAATATAGAAAAAACTCAAAATTATGTTTATAGTGAAGAAGATAACTTATATGACGGTGGAGTTAAAACAAGAGCCAAAACAAATATTGAAATAATAACTTTATTAAAAAAACTAGAACAAGAAGACAGACAAGCAACACCAGAAGAACAAAAAATACTTGCAGGTTATAATGGTTTTGGTGGACTTGCAAATGCACTAGGTAATAAAGTAGGCTTTGAAGAAGAATATCAAACATTTAAAAATCTTTTAACAGAAGATGAGTTTAAATCTATTAGAAAATCAACAACAACTGCTTTTTATACAGAACAAAAAATAGTACAAGCTATGTATAAAGCACTTGATAACTTTGGCTTTGAACAAGGTAAAATACTAGACCCTAGTATGGGAACAGGCAACTTTTTCTCTGTTTTGCCTAACAAAATGAAAAATTCTACCCTTTATGGTATAGAACTAGATGGAATAACAGGGAGAATAGCAAGTCAGTTGTATCCAAATGCGAACATTAGCATACAAGGTTTTGAAGAAACAAACTACCCTAACAACTACTTTGATGTAGCTATATCAAATATACCTTTTAACAATATACAAGTAAACGACCCTAATTATAATGAGTATAACTTTAAAATACACGATTATTTTATAGCAAAAATGATAGATAAAGTAAAGCCAAATGGTATTGTTGGCATTATTGCAACAAAAGGTGTGCTTGATAAAAAGGATAGTAGTTTAAGGAAATATGTAAATGAACGAGCCGAGCTTGTGGGAGCAATAAGGCTACCTAATAATGCTTTTAAACAAGTAGCAAATACAGAAGTTACAACAGATATAATCTTTTTTCAAAAAAGAGAGCAACCTTTATTAGAACTAGAAAATAATGCAAGGTGGCTTACTATCTCTGAAGATGCAAACGGAATACCTATTAACAACTATTTTATTGATAACCCTCAAATGATTTTGGGAGAAATGATATTTGATAAAAGTATGTATGGCAATGAAAATTTAACTGCTTGTAAGCCTTTTGAAAATGCTAATCTCTATGAATTTTTAGATAATGCAATAGAAAATTTACATTGTACTTACAAATACTATGAAATAGACCATCAAGAAGAAATAAAAGAAACACTAAATATAGAAAATAACATTAGAAATTTATCTTATGGAATAATTGATAATGAAATTTATTATAAAGAAAATAACCAATTAACTAAAGTAGATATAACAAGTAAAAAAGCCGAACGATTAACAGGTTTAATAGGTATAAATGAGGCTTTAAGAGATATAATAGATTTTCAAACTAAAGATGAAATAATACAAAACTATACAACAGAACAATTTAACAATGAAATACAAAATAAGATACAAATTTTAAATGAAAGATATGATAAATTTGTATCTAAAAATGGTTATATAAATGATAAAGCTAATATTAGTTTATTTAGAAATGATATAAGTTTTCCACTTTTAACTTCTATTGAAAAAGAAGTAAATGGAAAGTTTGAAAAGACTGATATATTTTATAAGCCTACAATAAAAATAAAAAGTGAAATAAAAGTTGAAAATGCAGAAGATTGTTTAAAAGTTTGCCTTAATGATTTAGGGCGAGTTGATATTGAATATATGTCAGAAATTTATAATAAATCTAAAGATGAAGTTATAAAAGAGTTAGACGGTAAAATATTTCAAGACCCTATACTTTACAATAAAGATAATATATATACAGGTTATGTAACGGCAGATGAATATTTAACAGGATATGTAAAAGAAAAATTAGCTACTGCAAGAGAAAAAGCAAGAGAGCTACCTATATTTGAAAAGAATGTTAAAGCATTAGAAGAAGTACAACCTATACCATTAAAGCCTAGTGAAATAGGATTTACTTTAGGCTCAACTTGGATACCAGCAAACATTTATAAAGAGTTTATAGATGAATTGTTAGATATTAGTGGCTATACAAGAGATTATACGAAGCTAATATATTTAGAACAAATAGGAGAATATCACATTGAAGGCAAAAGTGTAGGTGGGGCAAAAGTAAATGAAACTTATGGTACAAAACGAATGAATGCTCTTGTAATTATAGAAAACACACTTATTAGAATTAATGATAAAGTAGAAGAATTAAATAAAAAAACTGGAGAAATTAAAGAAAAATATGTATTAAATGTTA
>CALWOZ010000058.1 GCA_944383305.1 uncultured Clostridia bacterium
AGAACAAGAATAGCTACACCAAGACATAATGGAAAGGTGGAACGCCAACATAGACAAGATAGTGAGAGATTTTATAAAAATTTAAAAATGTTTAATTTAGAAGATGGAAGAAAACAATTAGCTAAATATCAAGTTAAATCAAACAATTATATAAAAACTTGTTTAGGGTTTAAATCACCTAATCAAGTAGTAGAACAATATTTAGGTGTATTTTAATTATATATAAATTTACTATATTATCATAAAAAACAAAGATAAGATAGTAGTATTTTATACTTATTCTTATCTTTGTTAAAAAATCTTTTAAGTGTAACCTATGTTTGACACTTTAACATTTTTATATTTTTTATTAAAATATTAAAGACATAAATTTAAAACTTATGTCTTTAATATTATTTTATTTAAAATTAATTTTCAGTATCTTCTTCGTTTTGAGAATCTACTTCTTTAATACTTAGGCTAATTTTTTTATTATCTGTATCTACTTCTGTAATTTTAGCTTTAACAACTTGACCAATAGATAAAACTTCTTCTGGTTTAGCAATATGTTTTTGAGAAATTTGAGATATATGAACAAGTCCATCTACCCCTTCTTCTAATTCTACAAATGCTCCAAAATCTACAATACGAACTACTTTACCTTCTACTATATCAGAAAGTTTATATTTATCTTTAGCTAAAATCCACGGATTTTGATTTACATCTTTTAAAGAAAGAGAAATTTTATTTTTATCTTTATCTACTGATAAAACATATACAGTAACTTTATCACCTTCTTTTAAAACATCTGTAACTTTTTTAACTCTTCCCCAAGAAAGTTCAGATATGTGTATAAGTCCATCTACACCACCAAGGTCAACAAATGCTCCAAAATCTACAATACGACTAACAGTACCTTCTAATTTATCGCCAGCTTTAATACTATCATAAATTTTAGCTTTAGCTTCGTCTTCTAGAGTTTGAACAAGGTCTCTTCTACCAGCGATTATACGTCGTTTAGCTTTATTAAACTCTATAATATTAAAGTCCAATTCTTGCCCTTTAAAACTATTTAAGTCTTTAACAAACTTGTTTGATATTTGAGAAGAAGGTACAAATACTCTAACATTATTAATACTAGCTACAAGTCCGCCTTTTATAACATCAATAATTTTACCTTTTAATACGGATTTATTATTAAAAGCTTCTTCTAATTCATCAAGTCCTTTATTCATTTCTAATCTTTTTTTAGATAATACTACATTTCCATCTCCATCATTAACTTTTATAACATAAACTTCTATTTCATCTCCGACAGAAACTTCATTTTTTAAATTTATATTTTCATCATTAGAAAATTCTGATTTTTCAATAATACCATCTGCTTTATATCCAAGGTTTACAAATACTTCATTATCTGTAACTCTTATGACACTCCCTTTCAAAACACTACCACTATGTAATGTTTTAAAACTCTCATTTAACATTTCCTCAAAAGACATATTTTCAATTTCACTCATTCTATTTAAAGCCTCCTTTATTATAGCTGATGGTGTTGACGCACCAGCAGTTATTCCAATTTTAACATTTTTTTTAGAAATATTCAACTGTAAATCTTCAATTGTTTCACATAAATATGTGTTTTTACAATTTTTTTTGCAAATTTCATATAATTTTTGTGTATTTGAACTATTAGTATCACCTAACACTATCATATAATCCACTTGTTTAGATAGTTCTAATGCCTCTTTTTGTCTATCATTTGTAGCATTGCATATTGTATTAAATATTTGTATATTATTTACTTTTATACTGTCTATTAACTTTTGAAAAGTTGTAGTATCATATGTTGTTTGAGATACAAGTACATAATCTTTATTTGGGTCTATATATAAATTATTAAATTCTTCTATATTGTTGGCAATAAGTGCTGTATTATTACAGAATCCATTTATTCCTATTATTTCTGGGTGATTTTTATTACCAATAATAATAATATTTTTACCATTTTTATAATTTTCATCAACTATTCTATGAATTTTTTTAACAAATGGACAAGTACAATCTATATATTCTAAATTTTTTTTATTTAATAACTCATACACTTTAGGTGGAACACCGTGAGATCGTATTATGACTTTTCCATTTATATCTTTTTCTAAGTCTTCTATAATCTCTACACCTTGTTTTTCAAGATCTTTTACTACATTTTTATTGTGTATAATAGGTCCATATGTATATATTTTATCATTTTTAGACTTATCATAAACACAGTCTACTGCTAATTTCACGCCAAAGCAAAATCCAGCAGTTTTTGCAAGTATTACTTCCATTTATATTCCTTTCTTATCTATTATCTTCTTTTAATTTTTCTATTTCTATCATTATTTCTTCAGTCATTTTATTTAAAAGTTCTGTTTTAGGTTTTTGCCCTTTATATTTTTCAAATGATATAGGCTTACCTATATTTATAATAACTTTACTTCCTTTTTCATAGTTAGCAGTTATTCCAATAGGTATAACGTCTACGCCACTTTTTAAAGCAAATAAAGAAACTCCATTTTTAGCTTCAGCACTTTCACCTTCTTTAACTCTTGTACCTTGAGCAAAAATACCTAAAGCCCCTCCGTTTTTTAAAAGATTTATGCTAAACTTTAATGCATTTATATCTGTACCTTCTCTATCAACAGGAAAGGCACATAATTGATGCATCCAAAAATTTTTAAACTTTGTACAAAATAGTTCTTTTTTTGCAAAGTAATGAATTTTTCTATTAATACTACTACAAATCATTACAGGGTCAAAATTGCTAATATGATTAGAACAAAATATTAATCCACAATTTTTAGGTACATTTTTTCTTCCTTTTACTATTACCTTAAACTTTAATCTAGTATAAATTTTAAGTCCAAATATAGCAAGATAATAAAACATTTTTCCACCTACTTTATATTTTCTTTTATTATTTTTATAATCATTTCAGAAACTTCATATATAGAAAGATTAGTTGTGTTTATAGTTATAGAGTCATCTGCTTTTTTAAGAGGTGCTATTTTTCTATTTTTATCAGCATTATCTCTATCTATTATGCCTTGTCTAACTTTATTATACTCAAATGTTTCATTTTTCATAGCCAGTTCTTCACATCTTCTTTTAGTTCGCTCGTCTATATCAGCATCTAAATATATTTTTACATTTGCATTAGGTAATACATTAGTGCCAATATCTCTACCGTCCATTATAACATTACTATTTTCAGCTATTTTTCTTTGCATTTTTAATAATTTTTCTCTAACACTAGATATTTGAGCAATAATAGATGCATTTTTTGATATTTCTTGAGTTCTTATTTTTTCAGTAACGTTTATATTGTTTAAATATATTTGTTGTATACCATTTTCAAACTCTAAAGATATATCTATATTTTCAAGTTCTTTAGAAACTTTTGTTTCATCACTACAATCTATATTATTTTGCAAACAATATAGGGTTATTGTTCTAAACATAGCACCTGTATCCACGTATATAAAGCTTAGTTCTTTAGATATAATTTTAGACACTGTACTTTTACCAGACCCTGCTGGTCCATCTATAGCAACAGCAAATCCACTTTTAGCTAATGATATATCTGGTCTTAATTTTTTTGCATCTTTTAAATATATATGTTTTATATTTTGTTTTTTTATATTTGAATTAACAGTTATCATAACTCTTATACACATTTTTAGACTTTCTTCAACGTCCATTTCTTGTAAGCACATAATGGCACAATCTGTTATGCCAATATTTCTAGTAGCTATTGCTGGATATGCTTTTGTAATGTCTTTTGTAGAAGAAAATATAATGTTTATTATATTTTGTTTTTCTATGTTATTTTTTTCAATAATTTCGTTTAATAAATTTTCTGTATTCATAACAATATTTTCTTTTGTATTTTCTTCTATTGTTATGGCACCTCTAATAGAACAAATATTCATAAAATTCTCCTAACTATTTACATTATTACCTGCTAGATAACCAGTAGAAAAAGCTATTTGTAAATTAAATCCACCGGTATAACTATCCACATCTATAACCTCACCTGCAAAATATAAATTTTCTATAATTTTAGATTTCATAGTACTTGGGTCTATTTCATCAACACAAACTCCCCCTGCTGTTACTACTGCTTCGTTGTATCCATTATCACCAGTTATAGTTATAGGTAATCTTTTTATAATGTCACAAAGTTTTTTTCTTTCATCTTTTGTAACAGAATTAACCTTTTTATTTTCATCTATATTAGACAATTTTATTATTATAGGAATAATTTTTTGTGGCAATAACTCATCTAAACTATTTTTAAAAGATTTATTTATAAATTTTTCAAAATCTCTAAGTATTCGATTATCTAGCTCTTTTTCAGTTAAAGCTGGCTTTAAATCTATATATCCATTTATGTTCTGGTTATACTTTCCTATTAGACTTCTACTAGCTTTTAATACTAAAGGTCCTGTTATTCCAAAATGTGTAAACATCATTTCTCCAAAGCCTTTATAAATACTTTTATTATTTATAAATATATTTAACTCTATATTTTTAAGACTAAGTCCTTGTAGCTGGCTACACCATTTTTCAGCTGTTTTTAATGGTACTAAAGATGGATATAGTTTAGTAATTTTATGTCCCATTTTTTTGGCAAATTTATAACCATCTCCGTCAGAGCCTGTTACGGGATAAGATAAGCCACCTGTTGCTATTATAACATTTTCTATCTCTATTGATTTACCATTTACAATAGCTTTTACTATTTTATTGTTTTCTACTATCAAATCTTCTACTTTAGAGTTTAGCCTTATATCAACGTTATTATTCTCCATAAATCTTATAAGAGCCTTGACTATATCACTAGACTTTTCAGAAACAGGAAAAACTCTATTACCACGTTCAACCTTAACTTTAACACCTAATTGTTCAAAAAAATTCATAGTGGCATAACTATCAAAAGTATAAAATGCACTATATAAAAAATATGGATTACCTGGTGTGTTTTGTATAAGTTCCTCTGGGTCACAAGCATTAGTAACGTTACATCTTCCTTTGCCTGTTATAAAAAGTTTTCTACCTAGCTTATGATTTTTTTCAAAAAGTATAACTTCATTATTTTTGGCGGCAAATCCACTAGCTATCATACCAGCTGGACCTCCACCTATAACTATTGTTTTTTTCATATTTGTTCACCTAAAAAAAGTTTTCACTTTGTTTATAATTATACACTTGATATTCACTCCAAATATTTTCTAAATTTTCAAGAGTGGTTATCATTTCGTCTTTTTTAGCAACACTAATAGCTACAAGTAACGCATTTATAACACTTAAAGGAGCTACTAAAGAATCTATAAAGGAAATCATATCACTTCTTGCTATAAGACTATTTGTTGCAAAATTTACAAGAGGAGAATATTCACTATCTGTTATAGCAATAGTAGTTGCATTTTTAGAAAAGGCATATTCCATAGATTTTATAGTTCTTCTGGAATATCTTGGAAAACTAATACCTATTAATACATCTTCTTTATTTATTCTAAATATTTGCTCAAACATTTCTGTGGCAGTAGAAGAATTTACATACACTACATTATCTATCATAATATTAAGATAAAAAGCTAAAAAGGTCGATAATGAGTTTGCACTTCTAACACCTATTATATACACTTTTTTTGCATTTAATATTTTTTCTACACATTCTTCAAATACATTTTTATCTAACATACCTAATGTAGATTTTATACGTTCTATATCGTTTTCTAATATGTTAGTCAAAACATCTTTGTTACTTTTAGACATTTGTTCGTCTGATACTATCATTCTTTGGGTAGCTGTAAGTTTAGTTTTTATAAGGTTACTTAATTCGTTTTGCATTTTAGGATATCCGTCAAATCCCATTTCTGTTGCAAATCTTACGACAGTAGACTCACTTACTCCTGCTATTTTGCCTAATTTAGAAGCAGTCATAAAAGCAGCTTGGTCATAATGTTCTAGTATAAAAGAAGCTAACCTTTTTTGTCCCTTACTTAAGCCAGACATTTTTTTATTTATTTTATTGAGCAAATCATCTTCAAACATGTTTTTATATCCTTTAAAGTTTTAAATTACTATGTATATTTCTATTAATAATATAGTTTAAATAACTATATATGTCAACTATTTTAATAAATCATCAATATATAGTCTATATTAATAATATATTAAAACTTATTAAACTTCAAGTATATATTTTTATTTTTACCTATTTATTTTTACTAAAGCACTATATTTTAACTAATATTAATACATATTGATAAAACTAATAAAAGCATATTAAGTTAATTAATATGCTTTTATTAATAGGTAATTTATAATTCTGTATAATCGTATGTATGTGTTACATTATTATCTTCTAAAAATTTTAAATATTCTTTAATTGTATAATTAGGCTTAAATTTACTTATAATCTCTTTTCCTTTTTTAGCATTGTCATATAAAAGGTCAATTAAAGTCAAAGCCATTGCCTTAGCAGAGTTAATATAGCCCATTTCTTCGTCTATCATTTCATAATGTTTTGTGTGAAAATCACCAGTTGCTCCAAAAATGTATGGGTGTATACAAGGCATAATTTGAGATATATCACCCATATCAGTTGAGCCACCACCTTGGCTTATGTCTATTATTTCATCTTCTTTAATATTTAAAAAGTTTATCATATTATCCTTAAGTATAGCATTCATACTATCATCTGTATCCAAAGATAAATAACCAATAAAATCTTCTATAATAACCTTACCTCCAATGGTAAGAGCAGCAGCTTGTAAAGCTCTATTAAATTTTTTATTAGCGTCTATCATAGCCTCTGCATTATTTGCTCTGACCATAGCCTCCATAGTGACTTTAGAAGGTACTACATTAACTGCATCTCCACCGTGATTTATTATATAATGTACTCTAACTTTGTCTTCATCTTTAAATGTATCTCTTAGTGCATTTATATTATTAATAGCAAGGTTTGCCATAGTTCCAGCATTTATACCTAAATGAGGAGCACCTCCAGAATGGGCTGATTTTCCTATAAATGTAATACCTTTTTCTATAAATCCATTAGATTTAGACTTTATTATACATTTTTTATTATCTTTTACACTCCCTAAATGAAACATCATAGACATATCAACATCATCAAAATAACCTTTATGTATAAGTTCTTGTTTTCCTCCTACATAAGTTATCATTTTATTGTCTTGCAGGTATTTTCTATATTCAAGTTCAATACCTTCTTCTGCTGGTACGGCAATAAAGTCTATTTTACCGTCTAAATATTTAAAAACACCTGATTTTATTATGCCAATAGCACAGCCAATCATACCTGCTATTTGTGCATTATGACCACAACAATGTACTGCTCCTTTTTCTTTTGAATCTTTATGTTCTGGACAAGATAAAGCATCTAACTCTCCCATAACAGCTATTTTAGGTCCTTGTTTATTTTCATTTATAGATGCCCTACAGCCAGTAACGGCTATATTTTCTTCTACATTAAGACCTAAGTCTTTTAAAGTATTTATTACCATATTTGTAGCTTTAAATTCTCTATAAGAAAGTTCTGGATTTTCATATATATCTCTACCTAATTTAATTATTAGGTCTTTATTTTTATCTATTTCATCTAAGCACATTTTTTTTAAAGTATTTATATCCATTTTAAAACCTCCTGTTATTATATATTTTTAATTATTTATATAATAACATAAGTTTTTAATAAAATCAACATTTTTTGAATAATTATTAATATTTTCTGAATAATTATTCGTTGTATTTATAATTCCTTTTTATATATTTATTACACCATAAGATTTAAGTATGTTAAATACATTTAACAATAATAAAATTATTAAAACATTAATAAAAAATTTTTGCGTTTTTTTATTATCCATTTTTTTAGCTATTTTACTGCCTATTAATGCTCCAAAAATCCCTCCTAAACACATAATAATAAGAATATTATATTTAAAGTTAGGTATCTGTGTTAATAAAGAATATATTAAACTTGATAACTGTGAAAAAAATATAACTATTAATGATGATAAAGTTGTTTGTTTAGAAGATAAAGAATAAAAATAATATATTACAGCTATATTTAAAGGACCTCCACCTATACCAAGAAATGAAGATATTATACCTAATAAACAGCCTAATATTAATGTTATTATTTTTGAATTTATATTTTTAGATTTTATCTTATCTTTTACAACTATATAAACTAATATAAAAATATTTATTATAAATAATATAATAGATTGAATAAGTTCTATAATATTATCATCAAAGTTATTTGTTGTTAAATCAAAAATTTGTTTTCCTATTAATCCTCCTACACTAGCTCCTATTCCAAGATATATAGGTATATTGTTTAATTTTACCTCTTGATTTCTATTTCTATAAAGAGAAACACTAGACATGGATAAAACAGTACAACCAGATAAAAAGTTTAATGTGGAAATATCCATAATGCCTAAAGTATCTATTACTGGCTTTATTATAATACCTCCACCTATACCACTAATAGCACCTATTATACAAGCTACTAAACATACTAAAAATACTGTTATCTCCATAAATACCCCTTAAATATTAATAATTTTTGTTATTATCTACATATTTCATATAGCTTGCAACCATTAAGGCTAGTTTAAATATTAATGCATCATCAAATGTTCTTATATCAAGACCTGTGCTCTTTTGCAATTTTTCTAATCTATATACAAGCGTATTTCTATGTATATAAAGCTTTCTAGCCGTTTCTGATATATTTAAGCTATTTTCAAAAAATTTATGTATAGTTGTTATAGTTTCTTCGTCAAATGTGTCTGGTAATTCTTCTTTAAAAACTTCATTCATAAACATTTTACAAAGATTTACTGGCAACTGGTATATTAACCTTCCTATACCTAATGTATTATATCCTATTATATTTTTTTCATTATAAAATATATCTCCTACTTCCATAGACATTTTAGCTTCTCTATAAGATTTAGATATATGTTTTAGATCATTTACAATAGTTCCATAAGATACTTTAGCTTTTACCATAATTTCAGTATTAAACATATCAACTAAAATGTTAGCTACTTTTTCCACTTCCTTATAAGATATATCTTGCCCTATATCTTTTATTATTATACTTTTTCCATCTATTGTTGTTATATAATCTCTTTCATTTTCTGCAAATATGTTTTTTATCATTTCTAAAGAGCTGTTATCTTTACTTTCATAAGTTTTTATTATTATAACAACTCTATTAACATTGTTTTCTATTTCAAGCTTTTCTGCTCTATTATATATATCTGCTAAAAGCATATTATCTAAAAGTAAATTTTGTATAAAACTATTTTCGTCTAATCTTTCTCTATAAGCTATAATTAAGTTTTTTAATTGACTAACACAAATTTTGCCTATCATATAACAATCTTCAGAAGACCCTTTTGTTATAACTACATAGTTAGATGATATATCATCTATTACTTTAAAAAAATTGTATTCATAAATAGCTTGCATTTCTGCTATAGAATTAGAAAAATTTATAATATATTCCTTTGAAATATTTTCTGCTTTAAACGTAGTGGCACATATTTCTCCATTAACATTAGCCACACATAAATCTACTTTACTTATTACTTTTAAATCATCTATAACTTTTTTAATAACTTTATTACTAAGCAACTATTTTACCTCCATTTTATTTTTTAAATATTTTATAAACTTATTTAACGACTTTCCTATAATATATCCTAAAAATATTATTACACCATATATAACTATATAAATACCTGCTCCACTATTATATCCATAATATATAAAAATTGTTGGTATATACAAAATAATGGATATAATAGGAAACATAATACTACTTACTTTATTAAACGCATAAATTATAGTAGTAATAAAACATATTAATGGAATTATACATATCACATTTATAACAGCCATACTTTTATCATAATATATAAACAAAGGTAATATATAAAAAGCTATAAAAATAGGTATTAAATATAGTAACATTTTTTTATCTACCTTCATAAAACTATCTCCTTTAGTATTTTTATATAAATAGTTTATAAAAAGGTATGATTATAAAACCATACCTATAAATGTTATCTCATATTATTAGTTTTTGGTTCTTCATATGTTTGTCCAAATGTTTCTACGCTAACTTTAACCATTTTTTGTTCTTCTCTAGGTCTATCAGAAAAGTCAGTAGAAACTGTTGCTATTTTATCAACATTTTCCATTCCTTCAATAACTTGACCAAAGCTAGCATAAGAACCATCTAAATGTGGTGCATCTTGGTGCATAATAAAAAATTGAGAACCAGCTGAGTTAGGGTGTTGGGCTCTAGCCATAGATATAACCCCTCTTTTATGTTTTAAATTATTTTCAAATTTGTTTAAAGCAAATTCTCCGTCTATACCATATCCAGGTCCACCCATACCGTTTTTATCAGGGCACCCTCCTTGTATCATAAAACCTTCTATTACTCTATGAAAAATAAGTCCATCATAAAATCCTTTATTTATAAGACTAATAAAGTTATTTACTGTGTTAGGAGCAACCTCTGGCATAAGTTCTACCTTTATAATATCCCCATTTTCCATTTCTATTGTAACTATTGGATTTTTATTCATTTTATATTCCTCCAAATTGTTTTTTATTATATATTACATTTATTTTATATGTATGTCAACATTTAATAAGTTGTAATTTTTCTATTTTCTTTCTAATTCTTTGTATAGCGTTATCAATAGATTTTTCATCTTTTTCAAGTTTTTGTGCTATTGTGGCATAACTTTTGCCTTTTAAATATAACTTTAAAACTTGTTTTTCTAATCCACTTAAATTTTTGTTTATTTGTTCTTGTAAAGTTTTTACATTTTCTTTATCTATAACTATTTCTTCTGGATTTAATATTTTACTTTCTTCTAACTTATCAATATATGTTTTATCTGAATCTTCTTCATAAGTAAGCATATTTAAAGATAAATAAGAATTAAGAGGTAAATGTTTTTTTCTATTAGCTGATTTTATAGCAGTCATCACTTGTCTATCTATACAAATTTTAGCAAAAGTTTGAAAACTAGCGTCTGTTTTTTTATAATCTCTAATAGCTTTATAAAGCCCTATCATACCTTCTTGTATAATGTCTTCTGTGTCTGCTCCTATTATAAAATATGCTCTAGCTCTTATTTTTACTAAATTTTTATATTTTGTTATTAAATAATCTATTGCTTGATTATCTCCATTTTTTATAATGTTTAAAATTTCTTCATCTGTATAATTTTCATACATTATTTTTTATTCCTTCTCATAAGTATTTTAATATAAAAAGACCCTATAAAAGAGCCTTTTTATAAAATAAGCAAACCTGTAAGCCGAGTTCTGTATTTGATGGTCATCTATCTAGTGCTATTGTTACCAATAGCCTCTTGCGAACTTTTTTGGAACAGGCGAGCAACCTTATATGTTCCAATGTTCTTGCACCAGGTGGGGTTTACAGAGCCTTCTTTGTCGCCAAAGAAGCGGTAAGCTCTTACCTTACCTTTCCATCCTTACCTATAAATAGGCGGTTTATTTCTGTTGCACTTTCCTTAGAGTCGCCTCCACTGGACGTTATCCAGCACCCTGCTCTATGGAGCTCGGACTTTCCTCATACTAAAA
>CALWOZ010000059.1 GCA_944383305.1 uncultured Clostridia bacterium
AACTTCTATATTACTTTATCTTAAAGATGCTTTCAGCCACGGCATCTTCTCTCTAAAAGAACCATAATATATACTTTTCGCTTTCACAGTATTTAAAAATATAAATTATTATATCACAATAATTTATATTGTCAAGGTTATTAATTATAACTTTGGTCTTTAAATTATTGAGGTATAATACATAGTTAACAAAAACAATAAAAAAGGTTACTTAATAATATATTAGATTAAAAATAAAATATTGTAAATAATTATTTTTAATATATAATATAAAAAATTATTGACTAAAATGTGATCTTAATAATTTAATAAAATTAAAAAGTACAAAAGCTATTATAGCAGTAGTAATATATATTTGTACTCCTTCTAACTGTTTAAATATACTAGATATTTTTTCATATCCTATATTATCTAAATAAAATATCATTTTTTGTGTAGCCACGGTGCCTATTGCCATAGGGAATGTAAGTCCTGCAAAAGCTGGCGTAAATACATAAGAAAAAAACTTAGGTAGCATAATTAGTACGTATAATAAAGATAATAAAACGCAAATATATAATATCCATACTAAAATTATATTAGGATTTTTTATTATATTAATATAAGAAACTACACAAAGACTACAAGGTCCTAATAATATAGCTGTGCCGTGTTGCATTGTATCTTTTATTTCAAACTTTACTAATCTCCAAAGCATAAAAGGTAATATTAAAAAATATGTTATTGTTCCATAATAGACAATAAAAGTTAAAAATTTATCTGAGTTCATATTAGCTCCCACTACACTACTAACCATTATGCCATTATAAGTGACAAACCAGGTTGGTAAAAATGTATTTATATCTCTTGATTTTATAAAGTGTAGATAAGTAAACACACCTATATGTATAATATGAAAAACAATAGCTATTATCCATATTATTTTGCCAAAGGTATTAAAATAATCATAAAAATATGAACCTATAACCATACATACCATACATATACCTGGATATAAACTAGACGTAACTGGATTTTTATATTCTTCCTTTATAATACTTGGGTGTGCTATTATTTTTATTAAATATAACAATACTATTAATATGGAAAAAAATATAGTCAAATGTCTTATAAAAGTAAATCCTAGTCCACTATATATATTAGATAATGTACAAGCTCCTAACATACATGGTACTAAAGGTAAAGGAATATGTTTTGTTTTATCAAATATATGTTTAATTTTAATCAAATCCTTTCTATATTATTAATATTTATTATTTTATATATTTTAACTTTTATACAAGTTGATTTATAATAATTATAACTATTTTTTAACCAATTACTACTAATATATAAAATTTAGAATATTTAATTATTTACAAAAAATAAACTAGTAATATAAAAATATTACTAGTTTGTTTTTCTCTATTTTTATTACTTAGCTGTTAGGGCAGCCATAGTTATATAGTTATAAGGTTGATTAAAGTGTGGTAAGAAGAAAATGTCTAATAATTTTAATTTATCAATAGTTACTTGTTCTTGAATAGCTAAAGAAAACATATGGATACCCATAGAAATATCTTCTCTAGAAGCCATCTGAGCACCTAATATTACTCTTGTATTTTTATCATAAACTATTCTTAATTTAACTTTTTCATTATTATGTTCAATAAAGGCTGGTTTTTGTAAATCTTCAAATTCTGTTGTAATAGCATCAAATCCATTAGCTTTAGCTTTTTCTAAAGTAAGACCAGTAGAAACCATATTAAGACCCCAAATGCTTATACCGTTAGAACCTTGAACACCTATACTTTGTATATCTGTGCCACAAGCATTGTGAGCTGCCACGACACCAGAACGTACTGCATTTGTAGCAAGAGCTATATAGTTAGTATCTTTAATAGAGTTGTCATATACAGTAGCACAGTCACCTATTGCATATACGTCTTTTATGCTAGTTTCTTGTCTTTTATTAACAAGGAATGCTCCATTTTTAAATAATTGTAAATCATCTTTACCAAGTTCATTATTTGGTCTAAATCCAATACAAAGTATAACCATATCTGTTTTATATTCATTTTTGTCTGTAACAATGCCTTCAACTTTGCCATTACCTACAATTTTGCTAACCATTTCATTATATACAACTTGTACGCCATTTTGTTTTAAATTTTCTGTCATCATTTCTGTAAAGTCTTTGTCATAATATCCAGAAAGGCAAGTATCTGCACAGTCAATTAATGTTATATCTCTACCATTTCTTTTAAATGCTTCAGCAAGTTCAACACCAATATATCCAGCTCCAACAACTGTAACGTGTTTAATACTATCATCTTTTAATTTTTCTATAACTTCTGCAGCATTTTGGTATAATTTAACAAATTGTACATTTTCAAGTTCCATACCTTCAATTTTTGGTGTTATAGGTAAAGAACCTGTTGCTAAAATAATTTTGTCATAAGTTTCTTCTATTTTGTTTCCGTCTTTGTCTGTTGCACAAACTTTTTTATTAGCATAATCTATACAATCAACTTTTGTTTCCATATAGATTTTTGCACCTTTACCAGATAAAATTTCTTTATTAGAATAGAATAAACCTTCAGCACCAGCAATTTGTTTACCAATCCAAAGTGCCATACCACAACCTAAAAAGCTTATGTTGTTGTTAGCATCAAATACTATTACCTCTTTATCTTTATAATTATCAAGTATTGTGTTTATGCAAGCAGTCCCTGCGTGGTTAGCACCAACCACAATTATTTTTTCCATAGTAATTTCCTCCAAAAATAGTTATTATATACATATATGTTTATATTATACTATAATACAAGGAATTATTCAACAACAATTATTAAATAAAATTTAACAATTTTTAATAATCATTATTGGTACATTTTTATTAATATTTTTTATTATTTTTATACAGTTTTTACCAAAAATTTATAGTTATTATATATTTTTTATTAATTATACACGCTTTATATACATAATAATATATTTTTAACAACTTATATATATAATTAAAAATATGTACTCTATGGGAATCGAACCCATATCCTTTGGTCCGGAGCCAAAAGCTTTATCCTTTTAAGCTAAGAGTACATATAAAATACTAATATTATATATTATATATAATTTATAAATACTAGTCAATATATTACTACTTTTAAATTATAATAAACAAATTGTTATTTTATAGAATAAATAAGTAAAATTTTGACTATATTAATAATAATTAAGTCATAGCTAATTTTAAATTTACTTATAGATAGTTTATGGAGGTAATACAAATGGAAAATTTATTATTATTAAAAAAAGAAAAAAACGTTTTAAAATCTACTAATTCTTTAGACAGTGAAGCAACAGAGATTATATACTTTTTAGAAGATACTAAGTCTAAATTAGAATATGCTGAGCTTTGTTTAAACTTTGCAAATGATGACACCTTAATAGATAGCATTATATACGAAATAATGTCTTTACAAAAAAAATATGACTACTATTTAAAATTAAGTAAGAAAAAAGGAATAGTTATAAATTTCCCTAAAATTTTACAAAAATTCCCTGCTTCATAGGAGGTCATTATGTTATCATCAAATTTTATTTATATAATGATAGGATTTCTTTTATTAGTTTTAATATTATATAGTAAATCCACATTAAAATTTTTGTTTAATACACTTATTGGTATTTTATTTATATATGTAGCTAATATAATATTATCATCTACTGGTCTACATTTAAATATAAACCTTTTTACAGGCATTTTTTCTGGTATTTTAGGTATACCGGGAATAATTTGCCTTTACATATTACAAATATTATTATAAAATACAAAAATAGATAATATTTTAAATCAACTATATTTTAAGAGGAAATAATAATGAATTCATATTTTTTATCAAATTTTTATAACTATCTATTAAATAATGACTTTTTTAAAATAGAAAATAATTTTTCTAATAATAATATATACTTTAAAAATATAGGCTCTAATGGTTATATAGTAGCACCTATTTTTAAATCAGAAGAAAATTATGAGAATTATTTTAATACATTAGAACAAAATTGTAGATTATTTTTAAAAAAACATAACTTATCTAAAATGTTTATTTTTAAAATATTAATTAGTGACAATTTTTTAGAAGAAGATATTAACTTTTTAAACTGTGAACTAAACTTAGATGACAATACTGTAAATATAGTATGGGGAGTAGATTTATTAAATAAAAAAATTATAACAAAGGCAAATCAACCTACAAAATTTTTAGACATAGAAAAATATATTACTATGTCTATGAATAATAATTTAAGTAATGTCAGAGAAAGTCTTAAACCTAAAAATTATATTTTATCAAAAAATACATATATTACATATAGTCTTATTTTTATCCTTATATTAGTACATATGATAATTAATATGTCTTTTGATAAAAGCTATGTTATATATAATTATGGTGTATCCCCTAATCTTTTAGAAGATAAACAGTTTTATAGACTTATAACGTTTCTATTTTTACACTCTGGTGTAACTCATCTTTTATCAAATATTTTAAGTCTTTATATATTTGGTACAAGAATAGAAAAATACTTAGGTAAGTTAGCTTTTTGTTTAATATTTTTAATTGGTGGTCTTTCTAGTGGTATATTTAGTGTTCTATTTACTAAATCTTATTCTATTGGTGCCAGTGGTGCAATATTTGCATTAGAAAGTGCAACTTTATATTTTTCTATAAAAGAAAAAATTAAACTAGATGGACTAGACTATTATACTATTGCTATTTTTTCAATAATAGGTATATTGGCTAGTTTTACAGACAGCAGTATAGATAATGCTGGTCATATAGGTGGTTTTATAATGGGTATTATTATATGTTATATCTACTATAAAACTATGTATAAAAAATATAAAAATAATTTATAATTTAGTAATATTTTATTTCACTTATAAATATCATTTATTATGTAAATACTTTTAACATAGTAGGTGATAAATATGGATAAACAAATGTATAGTATATTAAATACATTTAATAAAATAAAAAACTTAGATTATATAGATAAAGATTTATATTTATCTTTTTATAGTTTTTTTATTAAAAATTATAAAAAATATAAAAATTTTAATGATTTAATAACTGTATATCTAATTTTAAATGGAAAAAATAAATTAAATAGTAATATTAGCTTTTTTAATAAATTTTTTAATTTTAATATAAATATAAACAAAAAGTTTATTATTAATGAAATAAATAGACATAACCATATATTAAATTATAATTTTTCTAAAAGTTATAATAATAAAATCGTAAAAATTAATGAATATAAAAAATATGTTTTTAATAATAAATCAAAATTATTAAAAACTGGATATTTTTCAATATATAGTAAATGGTTTAATAATTATGTGCTTATTATAGATTTATCTACACAACATTTTTTTAAACTATACTTACCTAATAATCTTATAGATAAGTTATTTAATAATGATATTTTAAAATTAGAAATATTAAAAAAAGAAAAGCCATTTTGGACTATATCAAAAATAATAGATTTTTATCCTAATAGCTTAAATAATTATACATATGATAAGCTAGTATTATAAAAAAATAGGTCAAAAATTTGACCTATTTTTATAACTTAATAATGAATATTTATTAAATTTTATATCCTGACTTTTCTGCCAACTTTATCATTTCTTTAATTGAATTTAGAGAGATTTTTTTACCTTCATATTCTATTAAATCTTCCATATCTCCAGTAAAAATATCACCATTTTCGTGTTTTTTTAATATAATTTTATTATCCTCAGTATAAATCTCTATTTCATCTTTATATTTTAAATCAAACTTATTCCTAAGTTCTTTAGGTATAACTAATCTTCCTAACTCGTCTATTCCTCTTATAATCCCTGTTGATTTCATTTATTTTCCTCCTGCTAGCATATTTTTTTATATTATAACATTCTTAAAATATATTGTCAATTTTATTCATTTACTTAAATATATTTATATCTAGCATATAGGATTATTATCTATATAGTTTATTAATGCTCTTACAGCAAATTTTTTTGTTCCACACATATTATTATCTTCTTCTGGTAATACTAATTTTATATTAGTAAGTTTTATATCTTTACATCTGCTGTTAGTGTGAGCTGGAATAGAAATTATTTTTATAGCTTTCTTATGCTCTACTCCATAGCGATCTATTTCATTTAACAAAATAGCTACTGCTACTTTTTTATTAGGGCATACATTTTTAATAGTTAAGCTAAGTTCTAATATTCTACCTACATTATCTATAACATAATCTCCTAAATCGTAGGCTAAATAATCTTGACATCCTTCAAATTCTATCTCTTGTGGTTCAGGACAAGGGTCAACTACTATATCCTCTTCACAGTCTACATAAATCTCTGGGTCATCAAAGTTTGCCACATTTCCTTCTGTATCTGTATAAGTTATAGATTCATTTACTTTTTTTACACCAGATGTTGTTCCAACATGTTTAACTTCAAAGACAAGAGATGCTCCTTCATTAGAAGTTTTACCTAACTCATCTATTGTCCATTTTAATGTAGTGTCGTTAATTAATGTTGCTGTTCCTATATTAGGCGTAGAAATATTTACAATGTTAAAATCTGGATTTAATACTTCATCTATTACTATATCTGTTGCACCCGGATTAGAAATATTTGTTGCTAAGTCTTTAAAAAGTTCTTCTAAATCTGATGGTTGTGGTGCAATAGAAACGTGAGTATTATCTGGATCAGTAGCCCAGTCATTTAATGCATCTATATCTATACCAGTTGAGCCAATAAGACCTATACAATATATTGTTATACCTAAACTTCTAGCTAAAGCTGCATCTATTGATGGATCTGGACCTACTGTTGTTTCTCCATCTGTAAACATAACTATAACTTTATCGTTAGTAGATAATGGATTAAATAATTCTATTGCTTTTTGGAAAGCATCTGAATGGTTTGTATTTCCACCTGCCACTAATGAGTTTACAGCATCTTTTAAATCAGAAACACTTGTTGTAAGTGGTGAATCTTGTGTAGCAGTTGTAGAAAAACTTACTATACCTATATGGCTTCCATTACCTATTATGCCATCTTTTACACCGTCAGTTGATTCTTCTATAATATCTATAAAAGTGTTGGCTCCTATTTTAACCTCTTCTAAAGGTTCTCCAGTCATACTTCTAGACCTATCTAATATAAGAACTATATCAGTAGGATTAGATTGAATATCTGGTGAAGCTGAAAGTCCAAGTGTAATTAAAAATGTTTCGTCACAACTTATACTATCTTTATTAATAACTTTATTTGAAATGTCTAGTCCCATAAAACTTCTCCTTTAATTATATATTAGGACATTGTTTGTCCTAATAACATAATATTAAAATAAACATAATTGGTTACAATTATTTTTATAAATTTCATAGTATATTTTATACATTATTAGATTACTATATATACTGTATAAGCATTTATATATAATTATCCATTAGCTATGAAATATAAGGGTTATAAGCCCTCACATATAGGCTTTAAAATATTGTTCAACTTGCTAAAAAAACTCAATAAAAAATTTAAGTAAATTGATTAATATGTATCTTGATTTATGCAAAAATATATTATATAATGTTAATTGAAAAGTAGATTAAATTAATATACTTTATTTTTATAAAATTGTTATTTAGGGGTGAATTATTAATGAACACTGAATGGAAAGATTTTGTTGGTGGTAATTGGGAAAAAGAAGTTAATGTTAGAGACTTTATACAAAAAAATTATACACCATATGAAGGTGATGATAGTTTCTTAGCTGGTCCTACAAAAAACACAACTGAACTTTGGGCTCAAGTTATGGACCTTACAAAACAAGAACGTGAAGCTGGTGGAGTTTTAGATATGGATACAAAAGTTGTATCTACTATTACATCTCACGGTGCTGGATATTTAGATAAAGATAAAGAAACTATTGTTGGGTTCCAAACAGAAAAGCCTTTTAAACGTTCTTTACAACCTTATGGTGGTATTAGAATGGCAGAAAGTTCTTGTGCTGCATATGGATATAGTGTAGACCCAGAAATTAGTGAATTTTTCACTATTCATAGAAAAACTCACAATGCTGGTGTTTTTGATGCTTATACAGATGAAATGAAAGCTTGTCGTTCAAGCAAAATTATTACTGGTCTTCCAGATGCTTATGGTCGTGGTCGTATAATTGGCGATTATAGAAGAGTTGCTTTATACGGTGTAGACAGACTTATAGAAGATAAACAAGCTCAAAAACGTTCTACTGGTAGTGTTATGACTCCTGACATTATTCGTGATAGAGAAGAATTATCAGAACAAATTAGAGCACTTGGTGAACTTAAAAAATTAGGTGAAATCTATGGTTTTGATATTTCAAGACCTGCAGCCGACGTTAAAGAAGCTATTCAATGGATGTATCTTGGATATTTAGCAGCTATTAAAGAACAAAACGGTGCTGCTATGTCTCTTGGTCGTACATCTACATTTATTGATATATATGCTGAAAGAGATTTAAAAGCTGGTAAATATACTGAAGAACAAATTCAAGAATTTGTTGACCACTTTATTATGAAATTAAGACTTGTTAAATTCGCTCGTACTCCAGAATACAATCAATTATTCTCTGGAGATCCTACTTGGGTTACAGAGTCTATTGGTGGTGTTGGTATAGATGGTAGACCTCTTGTTACAAAAATGTCTTTTAGATATTTACACACTCTTAACAACTTAGGTACAGCTCCTGAACCTAACTTAACTGTTCTTTGGTCTGTTAAGTTACCAGAAGGATTTAAAAGATTCTGTGCTAAAACTTCTATTACATCATCTTCTATTCAATATGAAAATGATGACATTATGAGAATTACACACGGAGATGACTACGCAATTGCTTGTTGTGTATCATCTATGAGAGTTGGTAAAGAAATGCAATTTTTCGGTGCTCGTGCCAACCTTGCTAAATGTTTACTCTATGCTATCAATGGTGGTGTTGACGAAGTTAAGAAAACTCAAGTTGGTCCTAAATTTAGACCTATTACTGATGAATATTTATCATATGATGAGGTTATGCCTCGATACAAAGATATGATGAAATGGCTTGCTGGTGTTTATGTTAACACATTAAACGTTATTCATTATATGCACGATAAATATTGTTATGAAAGACTTCAAATGGCTTTACACGATAGACACGTTACTCGTTGGTTTGCTACTGGTATAGCTGGTCTTTCAGTTGTGGCTGACTCTTTATCAGCTATTAAATATGCTAAAGTTAAAGCTATTAGAGATGAAAATGGTATTGCTGTTGACTATGAAGTTGAAGGCGATTTCCCTAAATATGGTAATAATGATGATAGAGTAGATAGTATCGCTGTTGAACTTGTTCATACATTTATGGAATATGTAAGAATGAATCAAACTTATAGAAATGGTATCCCTACTACATCTATTTTAACTATTACATCAAATGTTGTTTATGGTAAAGCTACTGGTTCTACTCCTTGTGGTAGAAAAGCTGGAGAACCTTTTGCTCCTGGTGCTAATCCTATGCACGGACGTGATAATCACGGTGCTGTTGCTAGTTTAGCTTCTGTTGCAAAATTAC
The DNA here is from genome assembly GCA_944383305.1 of uncultured Clostridia bacterium. Classification (GTDB taxonomy): domain Bacteria; phylum Bacillota; class Clostridia; order Lachnospirales; family CAG-274; genus Tyzzerella. The sequence continues at coordinate 9,633 of CALWOZ010000059.1, forward strand.
CATTTATGGATGCACAAGATGGTATTTCTAATACATTCTCTATCATACCTGGTGCTCTTGGTAAAGAAGACCAAATATTTGTTGGAGATTTAGAAGTAGAACTTGATAAATAATTAGCCTAAGAAGGTGATATTTTATGGATAATGATAAAAGGATTGACGATATAATCGCTATGCTTGATAACTTTACCACTAAAAACGGTGGTCATATGAATATTCAAGTTAATGAAGATAGTCAGGTTAATTCTAAAAAAATTGATACAGCCAATAGCTTAGATTGTTCTTCTGGCAATATGGCTTGTAGTGTGCCTACTCTTTTTGAAGGCATAGAAGATAATAATTAGGTTAGCTAATAAAATTTATATATATAGCTAAAATTAAAATTTTATGAAAAATAGGAGGATTTATTATGTCAAATGTAAATAATCAACAAGTAGATAATTTAGTAGCAATGTTAGATGGATATACTGAAAATGGTGGTCATCATCTTAATGTAAATGTTTTCACTAAAGAAACATTATTAGATGCTCAAGCTCACCCTGAAAAATATCCACAATTAACTATCCGTGTTTCTGGTTATGCAGTAAACTTTAATAAGCTTACTAAAGAACAACAAGACGACGTAATCAACAGAACATTCCACAAAGCAATGTAATTATGGAAGGCTATATTCACTCTACAGAAAGCTTTGGTACAGTAGATGGTCCTGGTGTAAGATTTGTAGTTTTTACTCAAGGTTGTCCTCTACGTTGCCTTTATTGTCACAACCCTGACACATGGGAGTTAAATAAAGGTACAAAAATGACTGCAGATGAAATATTAGCTAAGTATGATTTAACAAAAAGTTACTATAAAGATGGAGGGCTTACCGTTACTGGCGGTGAGCCTCTTCTTCAAATAGACTTTGTAACCGAACTTTTTGAAAAAGCTAAAGCTAAAAATATTCATACTTGTTTAGATACATCTGGTATTATTTTTGACCAAAGTAATGAAAAAATAATAGAAAAAATGGATAAACTTTTGTCTGTTACCGATTTAATTCTTTTAGATATAAAGCATATAGATAATGAAGAGCATAAAAAATTATGTGCTGTTCCTAATACTCATATTTTAGAGTTTGCTAGATATTTAAGTGATAAAAATCAACCAGTCTGGATTAGACACGTTGTTGTAGATGGTTATACTTATAATGAAAAATATCTATATAACTTAGGACTTTTTATTGGAGAATTAAAAAATGTTAAGGCTTTAGATGTTTTACCTTATCACGAAATGGGTGAGGTTAAATATACAAATCTTAATATTGAATATCCTTTAAAAGGTATGCCTGCTCTAAAAAAAGAAGATGCTATTAAAGCTAGAGAAATTATTTTAAAAGGTATTAAAGATAAAAGAAAAGAATTACAATAAAATAGATATTTTTAAGCTAATATATTTAAAATATATTAGCTTTTTTATATATTGTTTTTATTAAGATTTAATCTTGTTAAATTTTAGCTTGTTTACATTTTTAGTAGCGTTTAAAATATTAAATAATAAAATATATTTTCATATATTAGTATTTTAAATATTTTAGGGTTAAATGTTATATAAAATAAGTATATTTTTAATAAAAAATATATAAAATGTTAAGTTTAAATATTTTTTATGAGTATATTTAATAACGAACAAATTTTCGCCACAACTATTGACAAACAACCTAATTTTATAAATATAATACTTTATATATTTTGTGTTAATTTCCTATTTATTTTACCTAAAATTTATAATCTTTAAATAAAATATTTTATAGCTAATATTTTTAAATATTAATAAAATATTAACCAATATAATAATTTTTAAATATTATAAATATTAACATTAATTTTAATAAAATGTTGATAAATAAATTTTTTATTTATCTTTTATCCACAAATAAAAAGGAGTTATAAAAATAACTCCTTTCAGACTGTAGACAAATTCGGAAATACCTTTGCGACTTTGTCTATTTATGTTATAATAAAAGCAAAAAGGTAAAGT
>CALWOZ010000060.1 GCA_944383305.1 uncultured Clostridia bacterium
GAAGAAAGTAAAGTGTAATAGTTAGGAGGTATTTATATGAAAATAACATTAAAAGCAGCAAGAATTAATGCTGGATTGCTACAGAAAGAAGTAGCCGACAAGTTAGGAGTTAGTATACATACAATAATTAATTGGGAGAGAGGCATTACTAAACCTAAAAAGCATATTCTTATGGTTTTATCTTCAATTTATAAAGTGAATGTTGATGACATAAAGCTATAAAAAAAGTGACTTAATATAAGCCACTTAACAAATAAATCATATTAATTATACTACATATTTTAAAAAAAGAAAAGAGGTAAAATTATGAAACAGACTATTTATGATATAATGGGAGATTATCGTGAATTATATGAAATGGCGACAGATGAAGAAATGTCAAAAGAGTTTGAAGAAGCACTAAAAAATACAAAAGAAAGTATTGATTTTTCATTAGAAGAAAAAGCCTTTAATTATGCTAAAGTATGCAAAAACCTAGACTATGATACGTCACAATTAGAGGGGCAAGCAGAGTTTTTAAAGAAAGAGCTTGAAAGAATTACTAATAAAATAAAGAGTAAACAAAACAACAAAAAAAGAATAACAGCAGTATTACTTGAAGCAATGGAACTTGCAGAAGTGCCTAAATTTAAAAATAAGGAATTTACAATATATAAAAGTAAAAGTGTTTCTGTAGAAGTTTTAGATGCAGAAAAAGCACTTGAACAAGATTTGGCAAATATTGAGATTAAGCCAGATAAAGATAAAATAAAAAGAAAATTACAGGCTGGAGAACAACTAGACTTTGCTACATTAACAGAAAATAAATTTTTAGTTATTAGATAGGAGGAATATATATGGCTAAAGTTATTGGTATTATGGGTGAGAGTGGTTCTGGCAAGACTACTAGTATGCAAAAACTTGACCCAACAACAACCTTTTATATAGATGCAGATAAAAAGGGATTAAGTTGGAAAGGATGGAGGAAACAGTACAACATAGAAAATAAAAATTATGCTAGAACAGATAAGCCTAATGAAATATTAAGGCTTTTAAATAAAATAAACAAAGAAGAAAAACACATAATGACTATAATAATTGACACATTAAACGGTATTATGGTTGCTGATGAGATGAGAAGAGCCAAAGAAAAGGGATATGACAAGTGGATAGATTTATCGCAGTCAGTATGGGAAATAGTAGATGTTCCATTGTCATTTAGAGATGACTTAACTGTAATATTTATAGCACATTCTCAAACTGTTAGAGATGACTATGGAAATGTTTTTACTAACATAAAAACAAATGGTAAAAAATTAGAAAAAGTTGTCCTTGAGAGTAAGATGACAACAGTGTTACATTCAGTCTGCAAGGAGGGCAAGTATATTTTTTACACGAAGTCTAATAATTCAACTTGCAAAACTCCTATGGGAGCGTTTGAAGTTGATGAAATAGAAAATGATATAACAATAGTGTTAGAAGCATTAAAAGAGTATTAGGAGGAATAAAAAATGAAAATACAAGGAATTCAAGGTTATAACAAAGAGCAAACTACAATCGCGGGAGAGGGTACTAGATTAGAGCCAGGCAACTATTTATGTAAAATATTAGGTGTGGCTTGTAAAAATGATAAAAATGGTAATCCTATGTTAGTATTACAGTATGATATAGCAGAGGGAGATTATAAAGACTATTATCAAAATTTACATAAAATAAAGAAAGAAAGTAACCCAGACGCAAAATATAAAGCGAATCATTATCAAGGTATGACAGGAGAAGGACGCAAGTTTTACAAAGGATTACTAACAGCTATTGAAAAATCTAACGGTATAAAATTAGATGGTGAAAATGGCTTTGACGGGGATATTTTAAAAGGAAAAGTGTTTTTAGGTAGATTTGGTGAAGAAGAATTTTTAAAAGATGATGGACAAATAGGAACATTTATAAAGTTACGTTTTATAACTTCAACTGACAAAAAAGACTTACCTATTTTGGACAAAAAAATTTTAAAACAAGATGATGATAGTTTTGATAGTGTAGAAACAGATATAACTGAAGATATGTTACCATTTTAGGAGGATATGAAAATGAAAAAAATTAATATAACTGAATTAAGAGAAAAAATGACTGAAAATGATCAAGAACTTAATAAAATGATGGACAATTATTGCGCAATACTAGACCAAGCAGAAATTATTGAAATTTTTGGTGCTTTAGAAAAAGATAATAAGACAATAGTGATAAAAGGCAGTTTTGATAGTGGTGGGGATTCATATGAAGTTGTTGATACATATAAATTAGAGGATGATGAAAGTTTTGCAGAATGTTTTACTGAATTATTAGATGGCATACTAAGTGATAAACGAAATATCAAATACGCATTATTAAATCCTCCACTTCATCCTGAAAATTATTTTGAAATAGTAACAGAAAAAAATTAAATATTTAAGGGGTAGGATTTACCTATCCTTATTTAAAAAGAGGTATTTATGGATATATTTACAGAAGTAAAAGAAAATGTATCAATGGATAGTTTAGTAAGACATTTTAATCTTAAAGTAAATAGACAAAATTTTATGATATGTCCATTTCATAACGAAGATACAGCAAGTTTAAAAATATATGAAAATAGTTTTTATTGCTTTGGTTGTCAAAGAGCAGGTACAGTAATAGACTTTACATTATACTATTTAGATATGGATATATTACAAGCTACAAAGTATTTAGCTAAAGTATTTAATATAGCTATAAATGAAAAATTAACAATTAGAGAAAAATATATACAAGATATATCTAAAAGAAAGACCAGCGATAAAGTATTTGAAAAATGGATTAAAAATACTTGGGATACTATTTTAACATATTATAGAATTTTATATCATAATAGTTTTACTTATGATTTAGAAAACGACCTTTATGTAGAGGCTATACATAACTTGACAAAGCTAGATTATTATATAGATTGGCTAAAAGAAGACCCTTTAGAATTTTATAAATTAAATAGAAAGTGGGTGAAAACTATTGATAGACGAGTACATAGCCTTAATAAATAAGGCAGATGATATACCAGATGAACTGTTTCTTACTATTATAGAAACAAGTGATGAATTAGAAAAAATTCAAATGATAGAAAAGACAAGAAGAAAATGTAAAGAGTTAGGGCGTTTAAGAGAATTTAATACATTATTAAATGCGTGGACTACAAAATATTCTCAAGATAAAAAACAAGCATTATCGAATAAAACAAATTTTACAGGACAACCATTAAGTCTTTATTGTGGGAAATATAGAGCAAATGATTTAGGTATAGAAGTTGATTATACTAGTAATAACAATAGTTATACCATTACAGTGTGTCCACACCCTATATTACCAGTTGAAAGGCTTGTAAATATAGACACAAATAACGAAAAAATAAATCTAGCATTTTTTAAAGATGAAAGATGGCAAAATGTAGTGGCAGACTGTGTAACTGTATATAACAAAAGCAACATATGTTCTTTAGCAGATAGAGGGATATTAGTAACTTCTGAAAATGCAAGAGATATAGTTAAGTATATAACAGAAATTATTTCTCAAAATATGAAAGAGATACCACTTTATAAGTCAATTAGTAGGTTAGGATGGATAGATGAAAACCAGTTTGTACCTTATGTTAAGGATATAAAGTATGATGGAGATGACGCATTCGAAAACATTTATAAGCATATTAAAGAAAATGGAGATTACAAAGAATGGTTTGACCATATAAAAGTTTTAAGAAAAAATATTTATATTAGGTTGTTAATGGGTACAAGTTTTGCAAGTCCTCTTATAGAAAAAGTAGGAGCATTACCTTTTATCTTGCACTTATGGGGCACAACAGGTTTTGGAAAAACTGTAACATTAATGGTTGGTATGAGTATTTGGGGTAATCCAGCTATGGGTTGCTTAACAAGGACTATGAATATGACGCAGAACTCTATGGCTAGAACAGCAGCATTTTTACATAATATACCATTTGCAGCAGATGAGTTACAACAAATAAAAACAAAATGGGATAATTATGATAACTTAGTTATGTATTTATGTGAGGGTATAGATAGAGGTCGTGCAAAGGCTAGAGGAGGCGTTGAAGAAACAAAAGTATGGAAAAACTCATTTATTTTTACAGGAGAAGAGCCAGTAACTAAAATAGATAGTGGTGGTGGAGTAAAAAACAGAGTTATAGAAATAGAAGTAGATAAACAGATTATAAAAGATGGTAATTTAACAGCTAATATTGTAAAGGATAACTATGGATTTGCTGGTAAAAAATTTATTGAATATATTCAAACGTTAAATATTGAATATTTGAAAAATGAATATAGAAACATATTTAAAGAAATTTTAGAAAAAATTGACACAACAGAAAAACAAGCAATGAGTATGGCTTTAATACTTCTCGGTGATAAACTAGCTTGTGAATGTATATTTAAAGACGAAGTACCCTTAAAGTTAGATGATGTTAGTAAGTATTTAACCTCAAATAAAAGCGTTGATATTGGCAGGAGGTCTTATGACTGGGTACTGAATTGGATAGCAGAAAATCAAAAAAGATTTACAGATGACGATAATAACGGTGCTTTATGGGGCAAAATAGAAAAAGATATTGTTATAGTTAATAAAAAGGTGTTAGAAGAAAACTTACTTAAAAATAACTATGATTATACAGCAGTTACTAAGGCTTGGGATAAATATGGATTTTTAGAAAAAAATTCTCAAGGTAAGTTTATACATCAAACAAAAATATTTAATATAAAAGCTAGCTATATAAAAATACTTTTACCAGAAAATGAAATAGAAGATATAGCACAAGTAGAAATAGTTAATGAAGATGATAAAATACCTTTTTAGGTCTTACCTTATTTTTTTCAGGTAAGACATAGGTAAGACCTTGAAAGTATTGAAAATGGCTTATTTATATATATAAGTCTTACCTATCTTACCAGTCTTACCTATTTATTATATATTATATAGAAAAAATTTTTTTTAAGATACCTCTTATTTTTTATATATAAATATATATGTTATATTTGGAGAAATGGTAAGACTGGTAAGACCTATGACAAACAGCGGGATAGACATACCTATTTTAGAACAGTTAAAAAAATGTTAGGTAAGACCTTTAGATTTAGGAGGTAAAAATGAAAAACAATAAAATTATAGGCAATGAGTTTGAAAAAGAGTTTGCCCAATATTTACAAAGTAAGGGAATGTTTGTGTACAATTTGCCTAACAAGCACACAGGGCAACCATTTGATATAATTGCAACTAAAAACAATAAATTTTTTGCTTTTGAGTGCAAACATTGCAATACAAACTTTTTTAGACTTGATAGAGTAGAAGATAATCAAGTACAAGCATTAAGAAAATTGAATCAAGCTAATACATACAATTATTATTTTGTGTTTAAGAGCGAAGTGTTTAATACTGTAAAATTTTGTGGGGCAGATTATATAATGGACTGTTTGAGATACATGCGAAAAAATATTGATTTAAGTATTTTTAAAAGTATTGAAGAATTGGAGATGATATTATAGAGATTATAATAAGCAATGAAATAATATTTAAAAATTGTATAAAGGACATAAAAGATTATTGCAAAGAAAAATTTGTTATAAATAATCCAGAATATACAACGTTAAAACAACTTGGCAAATGGACAAGAAATATTCCTAAATATTTATATATGTATAGTGAAAATGAAAATGATTTAACAATACCTATAGGTCTATTTTCTAAAATAAAAAGTAAATTTGATTTATCTATTTATAAAAAACAAATACAGTTATCGGACGATAAAAAGTTTATTTTTGAAAATAATATAAACTTGTATGACTATCAACAAGTAGCAGTATATGAAATGATTAAAAAAGGCTATGGTATATTGTTAGCCCCTACTGGAAGTGGTAAAACACAAATGGGAATCGCTTTAGCTTGTAAGCTAGGATATAAAACACTATGGATAACACATACAAAAGATTTGTTAAAACAATCTTATGATCGGGCAAAGCAATATATAGATGATAAATATTTAGGGACTATTACAGAGGGAAAAATAAATATAAAGGAGGGAATTACATTTTCCACCATACAAACATTAAATCAACAAGATTTACATAGCCTAAAATATGAATTTAACACAGTAATAGTAGATGAGTGTCATAGACTAGCTGGAACACCAGCTAAACTAAAACAGTTTAGTAAAGTTGTAAATAGTTTAGCAGCTAGACATAAATACGGCTTAACTGCTACATTGCATAGAAGTGATAAACTAGAGCAGACTACAATAGCATATTTAGGTAACATTGCTTACAAGGTAAAAAGAGAATATGTAAAAGATAAAATAATAAATCCTAAAATAGTTAAAGTTGATACAGGGATAGAATTAACTGATGAATGTCTATCAACAGATGGTACAATAGACAACCATAGACTATTAACTTATTTATCTAATAATGTTGACAGAAACTTACTTATAAAAGAGTACATATTACAAAATAAAAATAACTATAACCTAATATTAAGTCATAGGATAGAACAATTAGAAAATATATACAATATGCTTCCAGATGATGAAAAAGAAAAAGCAGTATTGTTAAGTTCTAAATTAAATAAAAAAAGCCGTGAAAAAGCCATTGAAGATATGCAACAAGGTTTAAAAAGATATATGTTTGCTACATATTCATTAGCCAAAGAAGGACTTGATATACAAAGACTAGACAGATTATATCTAGTGTCCTCTTCCAAAGATAAAGCAGTAGTACAACAAAGTTTAGGAAGAGTTATGAGAGTATTTGAAAATAAGCAAGTGCCCATTGTATATGACTTTGTAGATAACTATATAAAAGCTAATAAAGATTTTGCTAAACGTAAAGGATTTTATAAAAATTGTGGATGTGTTGTAAGTGGATAATATAGAAGAAGTTAAGAAAAGAATAGAAAAAGCAGAAAGTTTACCTAAAGAAATAAGAGAACAATTTTTATTCGATTATTTAAAGTTGAAAACTTTGGCTATAGATAAAGAAAATGATTATTGGGATTTTTTACTAAAAAATATTATGTTTGCAGAAGAAAGAGGACTTATTGCTACAAATAATCTAATAAAATTTGTTGAATAATTTGAAGAAGATTACAAAGCTAACAAACAAGTAAATTTAGATTTATTACTTCAATTTATTATATATGTTTTAAAATAACTAGTCGAAATAGACCAGTTTAGAAAGGGAAAGAAATATGGGAAACAATAGAAGAGATGGAAAAAAGTTAAATAAACTTTTAGAAGAAGATTTAAAATTTAAAGAAGAAGTTCTAAGGTACTTTTTAGGTGATGAGGTGGTAGATGAAATGTTAGAAGATGGTGTTGACTTAAGAGATATTAAACTTAAAGGAGAATATAGTTGATTTAAAAGATATTAAAGTTTAAGGAGGAAGAAAAATGAAGCAAGGACAAATAAAACAGATTGAAAGAATTTTAGAAGATAAAAAAGTAAAAATACACAGAGTAGAGATAGACTTAACAGAGGAACAGTTGAAAAAATTACAACAGTTGGTTGAACATAAATATAAGTACCCTTTTAAGAGGGTTGGTCATTGGGAAAAATATTATTCCATAAGTGTATTTGCTGGTAAGTTTGAAGTTATTGAATATGTCGAAAATCATATTGAAAGAGATGTTGAAAGATTTAGCAATGGCAACTACTACAACAATAAAGGATTTGCTGAACAAGTAGCAATGGATATGAACTTGCAACAAAGATTAAGGAAGTTTACATATGAAAATAGTGGGGGGAAAGAGTTATGGAAATGTAAAGATGTTGGAAAATATTATATTGCACTTGATGCAGATTTTAATAAATGGATTTGGCGCCTGGAATGGTTTGAGAGAAATCCTTTTCAAGTATATTTTAAAGATTTAGAAACAGTAGAACGTGCAATAGAAGAAGTGGTAAGACCTTTCTGCAAAGAAAATCCTAATTATAGATTTCAAGAAGAATAAGGAGAACCTATGAAAGACAAATACAAGGACATAAAAAAGTATCTAAACAGAGTTTATCGATTAACACAAACAAGAGATAAGCTAGAAAGGGAATACGAGAAAAAGCAGAAAGAAGTAGGAAATATAAGTGTGAGTAATTTGGAAATAAAAAGTAATAAGATTGTGTCTAATGTTGAAAATAAAGCTATAGAATTGATTAGTCTTAAAAACAATATAGATTTACATAATATAAAAATAGAGGAGCTTAAAAAAGAAATTTCTTGTGTTATAAGTAGGGTTGAAGATGAAAACTTAAGAGATTTATTGAGGCTTAGGTATCTTGAGTTTAGAAAGTGGGAGGATATAGCTTATATTTTAAAGTATACTGTAAGACATACACATAGAAAACATAATAGAGCATTAAAGGAGATTGAAAAAATTTCAATAAGTAATTGACATATAAACAAATATATAGTAATATTATGATATAGAACAAGATATCTATTGAAACACAAAAAGCATAGGAGTACCAGTCCTATGCTTTTCTTATGTAGTAGGCTATTCGCTGTCGCTATTGTTTCTATTATCTAGCCATTTACATATGTAATATGCAACTACATTTGAGATAATAGAAATTAATAAGTTTAACAAGATATCCATTAAAACACCTCCCTTCTGTTGCCAGAATGGGAGCGACAACATAAACATTATAACATAAGTATAAAATATTTCAATAGAAAGATGTCATTGTATGTCACCTTTTAATGTGATATTATGTTATTGTAGAATTATATCTACAGCCTTACTTCTTTATATAAATTATATATATTAATTATTAAAAGCTGGTCAAGTTCCAGCAACAAAGCCGTTTACCGGCCGTAATCATTGGGATAGACTGTAGCTCACGTAAATGTGTAAAATGATACAGTCGAAATTAAAAGCTAGATTAAATCTAGCTTTTTTTATGTCTAAAATTAGAAAGGAGTGTTGCCTTTGGGCAAGTTAAATATAAAGCAAAAAAGGTTTGCAGATGAGTATTTGATTTGCTCAAATGCAACAGAAGCTGCAAAAAAAGCGGGATATTCGGAGAAGACGGCTTATAGTATAGGACAAAGATTGTTGACTAATGTTGACCTTAAAAACTATATAGATGAAAGGCTTAAAATTCTTGAAAGTGAGAAAATAGCACAAGCAGACGAGGTAATGCAGTATTTCACTAAAGTTTTAAGAGGGGAAGAAACAGAGGAGGTTGTTGTTGTTGAAGGTCAAGGAGACGGTGTTACTGAAGCTAGAAAAATAAAAAAAGAGGTAAGTCCAAAGGATAAGCTAAAAGCCGCCGAATTGTTGGGTAAAAGATATGGTTTATTTACAGATAAAGTGGAACAAGTTACAGAGATAAAGCCTATTGTGATAACAGGAGGAGATGAGCTTGAAGACTAATATATATTTACCAGATATAGTTGGAAAAGGTTATGGAAAGTATTGGAACTTTAAGGGGAGATTTAGAGTATGTAAAGGTTCAAGGGCTAGTAAGAAATCAAAAACTACGGCTTTAAACTTTATAACAAGATTAATAGAGTATCCATCGGCTAATCTTTTAGTTGTTAGGAAGACTTTTAGAACTTTAAAAGATAGTTGCTTTGCAGAACTTAAATGGGCGATAGACAGATTAGGGGTAGGCAATTACTTTGAGTGTAGGGTATCTCCCTTAGAGATAACATACAAGCCTACAGGACAAAAAATATACTTTAGAGGACTTGACGACCCATTAAAGATAACGTCCATAACAGTGTCTACTGGTGTTTTATGTTGGTTATGGATAGAGGAAGCCTATGAGATAGGTTCTGAAAGTGATTTTGATATACTTCAAGAAAGTATAAGAGGGGAAGTACCAAAAGGATTATTTAAGCAAATAACTTTAACATTTAACCCTTGGAATGAACATCATTGGTTAAAAAAACGTTTTTTTGACTGTGAACCTAATGAGGACATATTAGCTATAACAACTAACTATATGATTAATGAGTGGCTTGATGATAGTGACCGTAAAATGTTTGGGGATATGAAAAAGCATAATCCTAAAAGGTATCAAGTAGCTGGTCTTGGGAATTGGGGTATAACAGATGGGATTGTGTATGAAAACTTTACTATACAAGAGTTTAGCCTAAAAGATATATTAAAACAAAACCAGATTGAAACAGTATTCGGACTTGACTTTGGTTATACTAATGACCCTACTGCTTTATTTTGTGGTGCTATTGATATAAATAATAAAAAGATATATGTATTTGATGAACTTTATAAAAAGGCACTTACAAACTTTGACATAGCAAAGCATATAAAAAATATGGGATATGGTAAAGAAAAAATAATAGCAGATAGTGCAGAACCTAAAAGCATATATGAACTTAGGGAGTTAGGCTTATGGCGTGTACAAAGTGCAAGAAAGGGAAGGGATAGCCTTATGCACGGAATACAGTACATACAAGGTTTTGAAATAATTATAAACCCTAAATGTAAAAACTTTATAACAGAGATAAATAACTATACGTGGGATAAGGATAGGACAACAGGTAAAAGCCTAAATAAGCCAATAGATGAGTATAACCATTTATTAGA
>CALWOZ010000061.1 GCA_944383305.1 uncultured Clostridia bacterium
AGATAGTGAGAGATTTTATAAGTACTTAAAAATGTTTAATTTAGAAGATGGAAGAAAACAATTAGCTAAATATCAGGCTAAATCAAACAATTATATAAAAACTTGTTTAGGGTTTAAATCACCTAATCAAGTAGTAGAACAGTATTTAGGTGTATTTTAATTATATATAAATCTACTATATCAACAAATTTAACAAAGATAAGATAGCATTATTTTATACTCATTCTTATCTTTGTTAAAAAATCTTTTAAGTGTAACCTATGTTTGACACTTTAATATTTTTTATTTTATTGAAAAATAATTTATTTTATATACATATTATAAAACATTTTTAAATATATTAAATTGATATTTATTATTTGACAAATATTTAAAATATATGTATAATGTTTATTATAAATTATATGCCGTTGTGGCGGAATGGTAGACGCACTAGACTCAAAATCTGGCGAGTTTTCTCGTGTGGGTTCGAGTCCCACCAACGGTATTAAATGAATTATTCTTCTTGGATAATGTAGTAATTTTATAAATTGTGTATTGCAATTTTTATTTGTTTTGACGATTTGTGCAAAAAAATGAACTACAATAGGATTAAAACAAAAGTAAGTTTATAAATTTTATCTCTAACCATAGCTTAATTAAAAATAACAAATAAAACTCATTGTATTAACAATGAGTTTTATTTGTTATTTAATATTCAATATCTATACTATTATCTTGTTTAAGTTTAAAATCTCCAACAGACGCATAAAATACCTCAGCTTGACTAGCAAGTTCTTCAGCTGCTGCAGCAGATTCTTCACTCGTAGCAGTATTGTTTTGTGTAACACTTGCTATTTGTGATATAGATTCAGTTATTTCACTAATAGATTTTTCTTGTTCGGTAGAAGATTTAGCACAAGCTTCTACAAGTTTGGATATATCTTCAATTTGATTTACTATATTAAGAAGAGATTCTGCAGTATGATTAGCAATTTTAGAACCCTCTTCTACTTTTTGAACAGAACTTTCTATAAGTTCAGTAGTTTCTCTAGCTGCTTGTTGACTTCTAGCCGCTAAGTTTCTAACCTCTTCAGCAACAACGGCAAATCCTTTACCGTGTTCACCAGCACGAGCAGCTTCTACTGCTGCATTAAGGGCTAATATATTTGTTTGGAAAGCAATATCATCTATTACTTTTATTATGTTTGATATACTATTAGATGCTAAGTTAATATCTTCCATAGCTACTAACATATTATTCATTTGTTCGCTACCTTTAGATGCGTTTTCTTTAGTTTCTATTGCTAGATTATTAGCTTCATTTGCTCCTTTAGCATTTTCTGCTGTTTGATCTGATATAAGTTTTATTACATTATTAAGTCTTTCGACAGATTCTGCTTGTTCAGTAGCACCCTCTGCTAAAGATATACTAGATTCTGATATTTGTTTAGCCCCTGCTGACACTTGTTCAGCAGAAGATATAATATCTTTTGTAAGTACATTAAGATTTTTAATAATTAAATTTACAGATTTTTGTATAGTTTTAAAATCACCTAAATATTCTCTATCAATAGAAACATTAAAGTTTTTGTTTGACATTTCTTCAAGTATGTTAGATATTTCTGAAATATATGAGTCTATTGTTTCTGCAGTATAGTTTACTGTTTGTTTAATATTATTAAACTCACCTTTATATTCATTAGTTATTCTATGTCCAAAGTTACCCTGAGCAAATTGATTAAGAGCATTTTGAGTTTCTTTAATAGGAATAACTACATTTTCTACAAATTTGTTTAGACTTTCAAATGTATTTTTCCAATCACCTTGATAGTTTTTACTATCTATTCTATATTCAAGATTACCATCATTAGCTGCATCTATAAGACCATTTATCTCATATGAAACAGATTTTAATACTTGTTGAACCTCTTGTAATGATTGTGTGGCTAACATTTTACCACCTGGATATTGTTTAATTTTAGTATCAAAATTACCAGATGACATACTGTTCATCATACCAATTATATCAAGTGTATCTTGTATAAGCTCATTTACTGTATTATTAATAGAATCTGTAACTTCCTTAAATGCTCCTTTATATTTATCTGTGTTTATTCTATATCCAATATCACCCTTGTCAATTTCTTCAGCTAATTTGTTTATATCGTCTAAAATTCCTTGGAATGTATATGTCATATCTGATATAGAATTTGAAAGTACCCCCATTTCATTTGTTTCATTTGTTCTTATATCTACATCTATGTTACCATTTGCAACTTGATTAGCTGCCTCCATAATATTAATGATTGGTTTTGTAATGCTTTTTGATATAACAACAACTTGTAAAATTATAACAACCATTACTACTAATGATATTATAGCTGCTAAAGTTGCTTTTTGTTGAGCATCTTCAGATGTTAAATTTATCATATCAACCATATCAGAAAAACTAGATGAAATAATTGTAAAAACTTTTCCATCTTCTTCACTGTCCACATCACCAAACATACTATTGGCAATAGTTCTTACTTCTTCAAGGTGTTGTTTATGATACTCTGTTAATTTCCCATCAGCATCGTGAAAAACACCTTGTTGGTGCAAATCTATATGTTCTAAATATTTTTCATAATAAGTATCTATACTTTGTATCAGCTGTTCAACAACTGCTATTTCTTCTTGTTTATTAACTACATCTTCTGAACTAGTATTTTCACTTTCAAGACTTTGTTTTAAATCTTCTAATGATGCTCTAGATGTTTCATAAGGATTTTTTAAATATTCTCTAGCCACTTCAAATTGACCTAAAGCAAGTGGTGATTGAGAACCATCTAAAGTTAATTGGGCAAACCTTAATTTAGCTATTTCACTACTAGTGTGAATAGACTTTTCAATTAACGCTTTATTATTTATTACTAAATTATTGTACTTTTTAGATGCACTTTCTAATAAAAATAAACAATAAAAACTTATAACAAGTATAAGTACCGCAATAACTACAGTCATAATAGAAAACTTAAATTTTAATTTCATATTATTGTACCATTTCATTAAATACCCTCCTAAAATACATTTATGTACTAAATTTATTAAATATATTATAATATATTTAAAATTATATTTACATTTTACCAAATATTACAGATTAAATCAATCATTCTTTATAAATATTTCAATTTTTTTTTATTTTTTGATTTTTTATATTGACATTATATAAAAAATATATTAATATATTATAAGTGCCGTAGACAGTAGGTGTTTTTACATAATGCTTTTTGCAACCTACCGAGGAATTAGAATCGTAGATTTATCCCTTGCTGTCTTTGCAAGGTTTTTTATATTTGATTTTATTACGGCTACTTAGGCTTTTGCCTTAAAAATCTTATAGGAGGTAAAAAAATGGCTAAAGTAGAACAAAAACAAGTCATAGTAAACGAAATTAAAGAAAAACTATCTAAAGCTACTTCTGCAGTGTTAGTTGATGCTCGTGGTCTTACTGTTGAGCAAGATACTAAACTTAGAAAAACTTTAAGAGAAGCTGGTGTAGACTACAAAGTTTACAAAAATACTATGATGAGATTTGCTATCGAAGGTACAGAGTTTGAAAGCTTAGGTCAACATTTAGAAGGACCTAGCACATTAGCTCTTTGCTACGAAGACCCTACTGTTGCTGCTGGTATCTTAAACAAATTTAGACAAGAAGCCAAAGCTTTAGAGTTTAAAGGTGGGGTTATTGAAGGTACTTACTACGATACAAAAGGTATGGAAATCATTGCAGATATTCCATCAAGAGAAGTTCTTCTTTCAAGACTTCTTGGAAGTATCCAAGGACCTGTTGGTGCATTTGCTCGTGTGGTTAAAGCTATCGCTGACCAAAAAGAGACTGCTTAATTTAAGTAATATAATATTTAATTATTAAAAATTTATAATTTATGGAGGAAAATAAAATGGCTAAATTAACAATTGAAGAATTTATCGCTGCTATTGAAGAGCTTTCTGTTTTAGAACTTAACGAATTAGTTAAAGCTTGTGAAGAAAAATTTGGAGTATCTGCTTCTGCTGGTGTTGTAGTTGCTGCTGCTGGTGGTGCTGCTGGTGCTGCTGAAGAAAAATCAGAATTTGATGTAGAATTAACTGAAGTTCCTGGTGATGCTAAAGTTAAAATCATCAAAGTTGTTAGAGAGTTAACTGGTCTTGGTCTTAAAGAAGCTAAAGAAATCGTTGACGGTGCTCCTAAAATCGTTAAAGAAGGCGTTTCTAAAGATGACGCTGACAATTGCAAAGCTAAACTTGAAGAAGCTGGAGCTAAAGTTACTTTAAAATAATTTTAAAATAAAAAATAAAAGGTATGGAAATCCATACCTTTTATTTTTTTGTTGTTTGTCAATAGTTGTGACAAAATTTTGTTAGTTATTAAAATATACTCATAAAAAATATCCTTATTTTATATAACATTTAACCTAAAATATTTAAAATACTAATATATGATTATTTAATATTTTAAACACCACTAAAAGCGGTAAACAACCTAAAAAATTAAAACAAAAACCCGTTTATAATTTTTCTTAAGTAATAGCTTAATTGAAATAAAATAAAAATAGACACTAAATAGTGTCTATTTTTATTTTACTCTTGCTCCCAATTATGATATACATTTTTTACATCATCGTCATTATCCAAAAGTTCTAATAATTTATTCATTTTTTTAATATCTTCTGTATCAGTCAAAGATGTATATGTTTGAGGTACCATATTAATCTCTGCGTCTATTATTGGAATATTGGCTTTTTCTATTGCCTCACGAACAACTGAAAAATCTTCTGGTGTTGTAGTTATTTCATATCCTTCTTCTTCTTCATTAAAGTCCATAGCTCCAGCGTCTAAAGCTATCATCATAAGTTCATCAGAATCTATACTGTCATCTTTTTCAATCATTATTTGACCTTTTTCATCAAACATAAAACTAACACAACCTGTAGTTCCCATATTGCCATTACCTTTTGTAAAAGCACTTCTTACATTAGCTGCTGTTCTATTTTTATTATCTGTTAAAGTTTCTACTATTACAGCAACTCCTTTAGGTCCATAGCCTTCATATATGATAGATTCATAACTTACTCCGTCTATATTACCTGCTGCCTTTTTTATACTTCTTTCTATTGTGTCATTAGGCATATTATTTGATTTTGCTTTAGCTATTGCATCTCTAAGTCTAGAGTTACTAGTTGGGTCTGCTCCACCAGCCTTGACTGCAACGGCTATTTCTCTTCCTATAATAGTAAATATTTTACCTTTTATAGCATCATTTTTTTCTTTTTTATGTTTTATATTAGCAAATTTAGAATGACCTGCCATATTATCCCTCCATCTAGTCTAAAGCAACTTGTCCATCAATTATTTTTAAGAAATGTTCTTCTCCTTTTAATACATTAGCTACATTGTTTGTTAAGTTTATAATATTTTTAATAAAATCATCTGCTAAATCACTTTTTACATATACAGTAAATTTTACTAATTCTAAATATTCTGTATCTATAAGAATATGTCCATTATTGGATATTTCATATTGTATTTTGCCTATAAATGAATAGTCAACACTTATAAATATTTTATTATAGCTATCCATCTCTACTATTTTAGCAGCCAAAATTCCTTCTTTGGCAGCCTTGCCATAAGCTCTAACAAGACCACCTGTCCCAAGTAATGTACCTCCAAAATATCTAGTGACAACTATTACAGTATTTTCTATTTTTTCTCCTAATAATACATCTAATATAGGTTTACCTGCTGTTTTACTAGGTTCACCATCATCACTAAATCGGATAATGGGTATATCTCCACCTATTACATAAGCAAAACAGTTATGTCTTGCATTATAATATAGTTTTTTTATATTAGATATAAAATCAAGGGCTTCTTGTTCGTTACAAACAGGCAAAACATTAGCTATAAAACGAGATTTTTTTTCTATTATTTCAATTTCTGAATGTTTATGTACAGTTTTAAAACTTTTTTTCATAAATCTAGCTTATTATTCCTAATATTAAATTTAATAATGCTTTTACTAATGTGTTGTTATTTACTAATGGTCCTGTTAAAAATCCATCAAGCTGTCCTTTTAAAAATGAAAATTGTGGGAAAACAGATAAAACTAGTATTATTATACCTACAAGCCATATTGTAAATAATCCATTTAAAACACCAAGTCCTACACCACCTATTTTATCAAATTTGCCTAAAATAGGTAATTTTGATAAAAAGTTTGTAGTTCTTGATAAAATAGTTACTAATATACTAACTATTAAAACAACAAAAAATACTGTAATAAGACTAATAACTACCATAGCTACAAAGTTTGATATGTAATCTATTACGCTTGTAGCATTAAACATTTTATGAAATACTTCATTATTATTTTCTACTAATAAATCCTTAATTATTTGTGGTGCATTTAAGCCTTGTATACTTGCTACAATTTCTTCTTGAGTAGTAGCTGTAAACTCTGCTAATTTTAAATCATATATTACCCAATTTTTAACTTTTTCTAAAAAAGAGCTTTGTAATAACCAATTGTTTACCATTGGGTATAATACTGTAAAAATTATTATACCTAATATAAATCCTACTATATCAAATACTTCTTTAAAAAATCCTTTATAATACCCATTAACTATACAAGCTATTAAAATAGCTATTAAAACAAAATCTAATATATTCATTATTTCCTCCTAAAATTAGTATATTATATAACTATGTTCCTGTTATGTCTTGTTCTTCATTAGTAGTGGTGGTGTCTTCATCATTTTCAGTTTTTGGCTCATTAGTTGTAGTTTCATTATTTATACTAGTTGTTTCACTATTTTGTTCTGTTTCATTGTTTTCATCATTGTTAGTAATCTGTTCTGTACTTGTTTCACTATTTTGTTCTGTGTTGTTTTCATCAATTTGTTTATCAACAAGCTTTTTATCTATTTTAACTATTTTTATTTGTGTATTAGTAACAATTATAGCTTTATTAGAGTTTTCATAAAAAATAACGTCCTTTATATCTTGTGTAGCTTGATACTCCCATATTTTTTTACCAGATGTATTTATTGCTGTAAATAGTCTTCCTTCTTCTACAATTGCTCCATATTTATTAGCGGTTATATTTGTTATACTTTGACCTTTTTTATAATATTTTCCTATTTCTCCACCAGATTGATTATAAAAAACTAAAGTATTTTCTTCCATAGCTTCTTCACTATTTAAAATAGATTGACCATAACATACAAGATATCCTATTCCATCTAAAAATTTAACGTCATTTAAAACATTGTTTAAAGGCTTTTTATAAATTTCTTTTGATTGTTCAGAGTTTTGAGCAGAGTTAGATTTTATTATAAAAATTTCTTTATCCGATACACAAACTAAATTAGAGTTATCTACAAATTTTATAATACCAGCAACTTGCTCTTGTTTTATAAATCCTCCAAATAGTTTGTTATCTTGTATAGAATAGAATACTATGTTAGAGTCTACTGTTGCACTTGTTGTTTGTATATAAGAAACAGCCAAAACTTTATTATCCTGTGATATAGATATACCAACCGGAACTCCTTGGTCATAGCTTATATCCTTTATAGAGTATATATTATCTCCATCTTTATTATATATGTCTATTTGATAGTTATTATCATTTTTTAAAATTATTGATAAAAATCCATTTTTATTTATTGTAAATCCCAATATATTATTAACTGTATTTATTGTGTACATATGCCCTGAATTAGAATATATTCTAACCACTTTACCATTATTATCACAAATAGCTATCTTATCATATGACGTTACAACATATGGATTTTCTAAAGAAAAATTATCCTCTAATATTATATTTTGGTCTTTCATTATTTTAATGCCAGCCTTACCATATATGTATATATAAGAATCATATGTATATACTTGCTCGCCAGAGCTAATATCTATTGTTTTAAAGTCTTTTTGTGTTAATTTGTCGTTGTTATTTTTATTAGGATTTAAGTATATAACAACTATTATAGTAATGGCTATAATTATTGCCATAAAGATGAATTTTTTTAAATTTTTCATATATTTCTCCTAAAGTATATAAAGCACTACTATAATTATAAAGCATATATATCATTTGTCAATAACTATTGATAAAAATGTAATGACTATAACTAATATTTCAAACATACCTAAATACCCAAATATAGGATATACAATATTTACTATATTAGAAAATCCTAAAAAAGAAAACATAATACCTAAAATTATAATAATAATTTTTAAATATATCTTATTAATATTAATTTTGTTTTTAAATGTATCTTCTAATGCAAATCCATTTGATATAGCTGTTGTAAATATAGCTGATATAACTGTAAATGTATATACAATCTTAATTATTTTTTTATTTTTTATTAATGATAATATAGGTAATGCTTCATTTTTTATAATATCATAGTTTTCTACTAAAGGTAAAAGCATAAATATACCTATACAAAATATAAATAGTCCTCCTAAAATACCTCCAAAAATGACTACTTTTTTATTGGTTATAATACTTTTTACAGAAAATAATACAGATATAGTAGTTATAGCATTATAAGAAGTATATATAAATGGAGACGTTAAAGCTTTAGTATTACTATTAAACACATTTACTGTGTCAAAAAAATATAAATATATTCCTATAAGCATACCCCCTATTATTAATACTGGACATAATATAGTATTAATGTTTATAATAGCTCTTTCTCCATAAATTAAGGCTAAAAACACTGCTATACAAAATATTATTATCCCCATAGTTTCATTTATGTAAAAAATGTTTGATATAGTAGCTCCTCCACCTGATAGCATAGCAGAGAATAAAATAAATAAAAGTATTATATTAAAAACTTCTATATACTTTCCTAGTTTACCAAATATATGGCTCATAAATTGTTCATATGTTCTAACCTTTGTGTTATATATAATTCCTAATATAGATATTAAACATAAGGATAATAAAAAACACGCTATAAAAAATCCTAATATCCCCATCTTGCCAAAAATAGCAAAAAAACTTAACAATTCTTTGCCTGTTGCAAATCCTGCCCCTAATATAGTCCCTGTATATATACAAGCTATTTTTAAAATATACTTTTTTGTCATATTAACTCCTTATTTTTTTATATAAAGTATATGTAATATAAAATTTTTTATATCAAAAATTTATGTTTAATCATATAATATATAAAATATGTTTTAAGGAGATTATTATGATAATTCACGTAGTTAAACAAGGAGATACTCTTTATTCTATTGCCAATGAACACAACACTACGGCAGAAACTTTAGCTAGAGAAAATTCGTTAAATCTTAATGAAAGTCTTGTTGTAGGTCAAACCGTTGTCATTCCTCAAAACACACCAAAATTAGGTCAATTAGCTACTAATGGCTATTTATATACAAATATAGATGAAAGTATATTAAGAGCTACTTTACCTTATTTAACTTTTGCAACAGTTTTTACTTATGGATTTAAAGAAAACGGAGAGTTAATACCTGCTAATGATGAAAAAGTTTTAAATATTATAAAAGAATATAATGTTGCACCTATTATGTTAATATCTACTTTAACTGAAGAAGGTTCATTTAGTAACGAACTTTCTAACAAAATATTAAATGATTTAGATGCTCAAAATGTATTAATAGAAAATATTTTAACAACTCTTAGGCAAAAAGGATATTTTGGACTTGATATAGACTTTGAATTTATTTATCCAGAAGATAGAGAAGCTTTTGTATCTTTTATAGACAATATAACTACAAAACTTAATGAAAATGGATATCCAGTAATAGTGTCTTTAGCTCCAAAAACTTCTAGTACACAAGAAGGATTATTATATGAAGCTCACGATTATGGAGCTATTGGTAGAGCAGCTAACGCTGTTTTACTTATGACATATGAATGGGGATATACATATTTCCATTTATCATATATGTTTATTAAGATATATCAATTTTTTTAATACCTTGTATTAAAATGTTTTTTTCATATGAAATATGAAAATAAACAATCTATTCCTATTATTTTTCTTCAACAATATTCAATTTTTTTAATACCTTGTATTAAAATGTTTTTTTCATATGAAATATGAAAATAAACAATCTATTCCTATTATTTTTCTTCAACAATATTCAATTTTTTTAATACCTTGTATTAAAATGTTTTTTTCATATGAAATATGAAAATAAACAATCTATTCCTATTATTTTTCTTCAACAATATTCAATTTTTTTAATACCTTGTATTAAAATGTTTTTTTCATATGAAATATGAAAATAAACAATCTATTCCTATTATTTTTCTTCAACAAAAATTAAAACAAAAAACCGTTTATAATTTTTGTTTTGAAAAATAAAGTCATAGTTTAATTGAATGTATTAAAACAAAAAACCGTTTATAATTTTTGTTTCAAAAAATAAAGTCATAGTTTAATTGAATGTATTAAAACAAAAAACCGTTTATAATTTTTGTTTCAAAAAATAAAGTCA